>JAUYQQ010000014.1 GCA_030697165.1 Acidobacteriota bacterium | reverse complement strand
CATCTCGCCGCCGCCGACCACGGTCGAAGGCTTCGAGCGCTTCATCCTGTGGGCGCAGCGCGAACGCCAGGCCGGCAACTATGCCTGCTTCGCGGTCGTGCCCGCCGGCATGGACACCGCCATTGGCATCTTCCAGCTGCGCTCGCTCGAGCCGGGCTTCGGCACCGCCGAGTGGGGCTTCGCGCTCGGTTCACAGTTCTGGGGCACGGGCGTGTTCGTGGAGGGCGCGCGGCTGGTCCTCGACTTCGCGTTCGACGTCGTCGGCGCGCGCCGGCTCGAAGCGCGGGCGGCGGTGGCCAACGGCCGCGGCAACGGCGCCCTGCGCAAGCTCGGCGCCGTGCAGGAAGGCGTGCTGCGGCGTTCGTTCTTGCGCCACGGCCAGTATCACGACCAGGTGCTGTGGGGCATTCTCGCCGAGGACTGGCGCCAGCAGGGCCTCTCGCTCCAGCACGTGCCCGTCGTCCACTAGTTCTCAAACGGCTCACCCTCACCCTCAGCCGCAGGCCCGGACATTCCAAGGGTGTCCGGGCCTGTTCCTTGTACGCCAATTTCCCCCAAAAACGTCTCGTTTTGAGAATACGTGTTCTGATTTAGAACCAATAGCGCTAAGTCTTTTATTATTAATTGATTACAGATGTTATCTCGACGGTAACTGCGGTCTAATCTTCTGGTACAGAACACGAACGACACCTGATAAGGCAAGACTTCCACTCCAGTTAGTGCCGTATAGATGCACTGAAGTGTGGGAATAGTGGCGCATTTGACTGACTTCATATGACAAAATGCACCGGTAGCGGCCACGTTGGTTTATGCTGGCACTTGGATTGCAATTAAGGACACCATGAACGAGCGTCCGTCATTGAAAACTTCGAAGAAATTCACGTGGGGAAGAACATTTTTATTCTCCCTAATCGCCGTGATGTTGATCTGGGTGCCTGCTGAGGCCCAGAGCCGCAACGACAAGAACAAGCCCGCCAAAGCGGTCGCCGGTCAGGTCAACAAACCGGTCAAGGTCCGCCATGCCAAGATGGACCAGACGTTGAGCGACCGCGCCGACAGCGTTGGCGAGTCAGACATTATCGTCGTGTGCAAGCCCGGCAAGAATTGCCTGGCCAACATCAAGATGGCCGGCGGCAAGGGCGGCCGGCGATTGGGCATCCTCAACGGTCAGGCGGGCCGGATGCCGAATGCGCTGTTGAAGCGCCTCGCCAACGACCCGGATGTGGCTGGCCTGTGGGACGACCGCAAGACCAACGCCACCCTCGCCCGCACGGTCGCGGCCATCGGCGCCAAGAACGTGCACGCCCAGTATGGGTACACCGGCGCCGGCGTCGGCGTCGCGGTGATCGACTCGGGGATCACGCCGTGGCACGACGACCTGACCGTGGCCAACCGCCAGGGCCAGCGCGTCACCGCGTTTGTGGACTTCGTGAACGGCCAGACCGCGAAGTATGACGATTGGGGCCACGGCACGCATGTCGCGGGCATCATCGCCGGCAACGGCTTCGACTCGAACGGCGCGCGCGAGGCGGTCGCGCCCAAGGCGAACATCATCTCGCTCAAGGCGCTCGACGGCGAGGGCAAGGGCCGGATCAGCTACATCATTGCCGCGCTCGACTGGGCCATCGCCAACCGGACGCAGTACAACATCCGCGTGATCAATATGTCGCTCGGCGCCGGCGTGTTCGAGAGCTACCACACCGACCCGCTGACGCAGGCCGCCAAGCGCGCGGTGGACGCCGGCATCGTGGTCGTCGCCGCCGCCGGCAACATGGGCAAGGCCGCCAACGGCCAGCCGCAATACGGCGCCATCGGCGCGCCGGGCAACGCGCCTTGGGTGCTGACGGTCGGCGCCTCGAGCACGATGGGCACCATCGATCGTCGCGACGACACCATCGCGGCCTACAGCTCGCGCGGGCCGACGATGATTGACTTCGCGGCCAAGCCCGACCTGGTCGCGCCCGGCAGCGGCACGGTGTCGCTGAGCGAACGTAACAGCCTCTTCTACAACACCAAGTCGGCGTACCTGGTGGCCGGCAAGCGCAGCGGTCTCACCTACCTGCCCTACCTGACGTTGAGCGGCACCAGCATGGCGGCGCCGGTCGTGTCGGGCACGGTGGCGCTGATGATTCAGGCTAACCCGGCGCTCACGCCCAACATGGTGAAGGCCATCCTGCAGTTCACCTCGCAGGCTCACAACGACTACAACTACCTGACGCAGGGCGCCGGCTTCCTCAACACCCTGGGTGCGGTGCGCCTGTCGCGCTACTTCGCGGTCGGCGTCAAGGGCGACCGGTACCCGAACATGAAGGCGTGGAGCAAGCACATCTTCTGGGGCAACCGCCGCGTGACCGGTGGCGTGCTGACGCCTGGCGGCACCGCCTGGGGCCAGAACATTGTCTGGGGCGACGCCTTGACGCCGGTCGGCCAGAACATCGTCTGGGGCGAGAACTGCGACACCGCCGGCTGCGACAACATCGTCTGGGGCAACAACATCGTCTGGGGCGCGTCCGACGACAACGACAACATCGTGTGGGGCAACACCGACGGCGACAACATTGTCTGGGGCAACAGCGATAGCGACAACATCGTCTGGGGCAACGGCAGTGACGACAACATCGTGTGGGGCAACGGCGCCGACGACAACATCGTGTGGGGCAACGACTGCGCCGGCGCCGACTGCGACAACATCGTGTGGGGCAACACCGACGACGACAACATCGTGTGGGGCAACGCCGAAGGCATCGACAACATCGTGTGGGGCAACAGCGCCGCCGACAACATCGTGTGGGGCAACAGCGGCGACGAAAACATCTCCTGGGGCAGCTCAGCGGGTGACGGCGAAACCTTCGGCGACGACACCGCCGAGCTCGACACCTTTGACCCGCTGGTGTTCGAAGACCTCTTTGGTGGCGAGTTCGAACTGATGACCGCGCCGGTAGTTGAACCGCAGCCGGCCCTTGAAACCACGCCGGTGGTTGAACCGCAGCCCGCCATCGAGCCCGAGCCGATCACCGAGCCGGTCGCGACGACGGATGCACCAACGGTCACGGAGCCGCCAACCACGGGCCTGTTCGTGATTGAAGGGGGGTTGTAATGGAGAAGATGCCGTTTCAACCCGAACTGACGCGGACCACGGCCATGGTGACCACCACTACGACGACCACCGTCACGACCAGTGACTGGAAAGCGGGCCTGCCGGTGATGGCCGGCACCGGCTTTTCGCTGCGCGAACTGCGCCTCGACGACGCGGCGTCGCTGCTGGCGATGCTGACCACCGAAGAGGTCTCGCGCTTCATCTCGCCGCCGCCGACCACGGTCGAAGGCTTCGAGCGCTTCATCCTGTGGGCGCAGCGCGAACGCCAGGCCGGCAACTATGCCTGCTTCGCGGTCGTGCCCGCCGGCATGGACACCGCCATTGGCATCTTC
>JAUYQQ010000013.1 GCA_030697165.1 Acidobacteriota bacterium | reverse complement strand
AGGTTCAAGCACGGAGGTTCAAGCACGGAGGTTCAAGCACGGAGGTTCAAGCACGGAGGTTCGGCTTGAACCCCCGTGATAGCACCTTCGGCTTGAACCCCCGTGATAGCACCTTCGTGCTTGAACCCCCGTGATGGAACCCTCGTGATTGAACCTCCGTGCTAGGTAAGCGGCTGGCGTCCGGGCAGCGTAATGCCCTGCATGGAAAAGCTGCTGGCGCCATTTCGGTCCCACCTATACGCCCTCCTGCGCTTCACCGCCGGCCTGCTGTTCTTCCTGCACGGACTGCCCAAGCTGTTTGGCGGGTTCGGACGCTCAGCGCCGGTGGAGCTGATGTCCCAGATGGGCCTGGCCGGCATCATCGAGGTGATTGGCGGAGCGATGATTGCGCTCGGGCTGTTCACCAGCCCCGTGGCCTTTGTCGCGAGCGGCCAGATGGCGGTGGCGTACTTCCAGGCGCACGCGCCCCGAGGCCTGTGGCCGATCATGAACGGCGGCGAGCTCGCGGCCTTGTTTTGCTTCGTCTTTCTTTATTTCGCCGCGGCCGGATCGGGCAAGTGGAGTATTGACGCGATGCGGAAATGAAATAGGGTGCCTAGGGTGCCTAGGGTGCCTAGGGTGCCTAGGGGGCGTAAGGTGCCTAGGGTGCCTAAGGTGCCTAAGGTGCGGGGTGGCGTGAAGACGCGGTCTTGCTCCCTGCAGCGAGGCACTGCGCCGGTGACTGGCCTCGCATCCAGGCCACCAGGAACCCGGCGTTGAACACGTCGCTCGCGCCGGCGGCGTCCACCACCTTCACGCGCGGCGCCGGGAAGTGGATGTCGCGGTCGGGTGCGATCCACGTCGCGCCCCGGTCGCCCTGCTTGATGATGGTGATGGCCTGTCGTTCCCGCCAGTGGGGGATGGCCGCCTCGAGCGTCGCCTCGCCGGTGTACAGCCTGGCTTCGACCTCGTTGACGAACACGAAATCGAGCGCGTCGATCAGGTCCGTGAGGCCGCGGTCGCCCGTCAGCGGCTCGTTCCACCCAAAATCCCACGAGGTGGTGATGCCGCGCTTGCGCAGGCGCGTCACGATGCGCGTCCACTGGGCGCAGTCGTGGGGATAGAAGCAAAAGTGGATGTGATCGGCTGTCGCTTTGGATAACGTAGTCGCGATTCGCGCTTCGAGCTTCGCGTTGACACCGTTGAACGTGACGAAGGCGCGATCCTCTTCGGTCGAGAGCGCCGCCGTGATCGCGTGCGGCTCGTTCGGCCTCCGCAGGTTGGTGACGCTGACACGCTCGCGCTTGAGGTGGGCGACCGCCGCATCGCCGAGCGCGCTCAGAATCGCCGACTTCATGCCCAGGCGGGCGGCGTGGACGGCGGTAATTACCGCGCCGCCGCCGACGGTGGCGGTGAAACTATCGGTCTTGACCTCTTCGCCGAGCTCGGGGAGGCGAGCGAGCGCGAAGAAGACGAGGTCTTCGAACGCCTCCCCGGCGCACAGCAACTTCATGAGGTGCCTACTGGCGGGCGGCCTGCGCGGCCTGGCGGGCGCGCGTCAGGTGCGGCACGATGCCGATCATCCGCTCCATCAGGAACAGCTGCGCGCGGTGATGCATCTCATGCTCCTTCACGCCGAGCAGCATCTCGAAGCGGGTCTTGCCGCCCATGGGCAGCGCGACTTGCTCGCCGAGCTGCGCATCGGTCATGGACTCGAGGCCCGCGGCAAACGCCTCGCCGTCGGCCTTGAGGGCCGCCACGATCGCCGCCTTGGTGGTCAGCGACTTCGAGGTCGTCCCGACCTCGCCCATCCACCGGCCGAAGTCGTCCATGGTGATGGCGGTCTTCTGGTCCACGAAGTGGCACTGGTTGGCCCAGTGCGGCGTCGCCGCCAGGTGCGCCAGAATCTCGCCGACGCTCATGGTGTCGGGCGCGGCGCGGAACGAGTACTGGTCTTCGGGAATATCTTCAGCAACCTGGATAGTGTTCTTGCGAACCGTGCGCCAGCTCTCCGCCATGTCTTTCGGACCGTAGTAGTTCATGTCAAATGCCTCTTCGGGGAAATGTAATGGGGCCTGGCACGGTTACACGGAGAAACGACGCAGTTTCTGCGCTGTATGAAGAAACTGAAACGTTTTGGGGTGTAACCGTGCCAGGCCCCGGGACAAACTATAGCGCCATTATCGGGCGGCCGAGCAGCGCGATGCCGAGCAGCGCGGCCGAGACGACGAACCATACGATGCCGATGGTGATGATGACGTTTCGCGCGGTGGGGATCAGGCTGCTCGGCTGGTCGGCGCCGAGGGCTCGGTCGAGCAGGAAGCCGAGCAGCGGCAGCGCCTGCAGGGCGTGCATGCCAAAGAAATGCGCCACGCGCAGATCGCCGAACTCGACCGACCAGTTCACGAGCGGCAGCCCCGGCCCGCCGTCGGGTCCCGGAAACGAATGGCCATTGTTGGCCACCATCAGGAACCCCGGCAGCACGCTGGCCAGGATGAACACCGCCACGCCGGTGCGGATGCCCCACAAATAGCCGGCGCGTGACGAAGGGGTGTCGCGCCGGAGGATCCACAGGAACAACACGACGGCGATGCTGCTCACGGTGATGGCCACACCCATGATGTTGAACACCGCAAGGTCGAACGCGGTGGCGGCGTTGAAGTGCGAGGTGACGCCGCGCCACGCCTGCATCCCGATCAGCACGATCTCGATGACCATGGCGCCGGCCACGGTCCAGCGCACCAGCGCGCGCTTGACCTCGTCTGGCTCGGTCTCGGGCATGAACCACGCGATCGACCACAGGAAGATGGTGATCGAGACCAGGAACTTCGCGGGCTTGATCCACGGGTTGATCCCCAGGATCAGGCGCTGGTCGCCAATCGACAGGAGGGTGACGAGGACCAGGCCGAGCAGCATCAGTGCGCCGGTCCAGAACAGGAGCGGATCGCGCGCGCGCAGTTCGGCGGTCACGCCGCGTCTCCGCCTTCGCCGAGGCTTCGGCGGGACAGGCTCAGCGAGCGTGTCTTGGCGGTTCTGATCGCGAAGTAGAACAACAGGCCGATGGGGCCCAGCATGAACGTCATCAGGTAGCAGGGCACCATCACCAGCCGGGGGATGCCGAGCCGCTGCGAGTCGCGGCTCTCCCACGCGCCGACGAACAGGTCGAAGGCCAGGTAGTGGATCCACCCGGCCAGCAGCAGTTCATCGGTCCCGAACAGCAGCTTCACCTCGGCCAGCGAGCCGAAGCCGCCGGGAGCGGTGCCGATGTGCAGGAAGATGTACGTGAGATAGATCGCCGACAGCGTCAGCGGAATGATGATCGCCGTCAGCAGCTTCACGCGCGGGTCGGCGGGCAGGACCACCAGCAGGATCCAGCCGAACATGGCGATGAAGGTGGCGAAGGAGAAGACGGTCTCGAGCGCGGGCATGGTGGGATTTTATGCCGTACCAGGGAAAGGCCGGGACTATAAGTCCCGGCCCTCCTGGAGCGGACTAAAGGTTCGTCCTACTGGGTCACGGACGAACCGTAATAGATCCCGTTGAACAGGAACTTGAACGTGCCGTGCGGCTGGGCGCGGAAGGTGATCTCGGGACCGAGCATGAACACCTTGCCCTTGCCAACCGTCGCGGCCGCCGCGGCGACGCCGTCCTGCAGGTAGTGCTGGCCCCACGCCCATCCGGAGCGCAGCGATTCCTTGCCCGCAAACCACGCCACCGGCTTGACGCCGGTCATGGCCGCGCCCGGGCCCAGGTGCATCACCGGGCTGTTGTCGAACATCACGTCCACTTCCTTCTCGAAGCCATAGGCGAGCGGATTGGTGTTGTCGACCGCCACCTTCAGCAGCGAGCCGGGGATGTAGTACTTGTCGCGCGGCAGCGCGCGCTCGACGCCGGCCGAGGTCATCTCGACCAGGTGGTCGCCGACCGGCAGGCCCATGTGACGGCCGATGTTGGCCGAGCCGCCATAGGCGATGATCGCGCCGCCCTCCTCCGCGAACTTCTTGAGCTGCGGCACGGTCTTGTCGATCGTGACGCGGCCGAGGCGATTGCGGAACTCCGCGGGGATGTTGTCCGGGTTCGGACCGGCCCCGCCGCCGCCAAACCCGCCGCCACCGCCGGCGCTCTCGGGGATGCCGCCGTCCGGGAAGATCAGGACGTCGTACTTCGCCTTGAGGTTGCCGGCATCGAGCGTCGCCGGGAACACCAGTTCGAAATCGAACTCGTACTGCTCGAGCAGCCAGCGCGTCCAGCCCGACGGCATGGAGCCGCCGTAGTTGTCCCACAGGCCAATGCGCGGCTTGGTCAGCTTGTGCGTGGCACCGGTGGGCCGTTGCGCGACCGCCGTGAAATTGAGGCCGAGGTCCGCGGCGGCCTTGGTCAGCACCGCGCTGGTGGTGGCCTTGGCAGGAATGAAGATCACGCCGGTGCCGTTGGCCGACTGCCACGAGCGATCCGCGACGAAGTACGCCTCTTCACCAGCCTTCATCAGCCGGTTGAGGGCGATGAACGCGTCGTTCTGGTGGTGCGAGACGACGTACCCCGCAGTGTTTCCTACTGAGGTGCCGGCGATCTCGGTGACCTTGCCGGGCGCGGGCTTGATGAGCGTGGTGACCTTCTCGAACGGGCCATCGAAGCCGTCGAGAATGCGGTCGAACTTCACGCCCATCTGGTAGGCGAGCGTCCAGCCGGCGTTGTCGTACGGCGGAATGGGCGGACCGCCGGGGAACTGAAAGTCGTTGGGGTGATCCTGCGGCTCGAACATGTCGAGCACGTGCGGGCGGAACGCCTGGGCCGTCTTCACCACCCACGATCCGGTGGGATACTGCTTGCCGCCGGCGCTGAACGCGGCCGTCGCCTTGTGCACGGCGACGCCGTTCTTGATGAGTGCGTTCATGAACTTGGTCGCGGTCAGGAAATCGGGCTGATCTGCCGACAGCACGTAGCCGCGCGGATCGCGCCACTCGGGCCGCTTGGCCAGCTTCTCGTATTGCGCGATCGGCACGGTGTTGCGGGCGAAGCCGCCCACGTTCATGCGCGGATCGCCGGCGTCCACCTTCTGGCCCCGCGCGATCTCGTCCTTCATCGCCTGCAGCCGCCGCGGGTACATCGTCCAGGTGTCGGTCGAGCCCTTGGCGATGCTGTCCTTGCCCATCTTGTAGATGCTGTAGAGAAAAATCTCGCGGTTGCGCGACGCCACGTCGAGCACGGCGCGGTTGGCCGTGACCGAGTAGTCCACCGACTGGCGGAAGTGCCACTTCTGCGGCTGGATCGGATACGGCAGGTCGGCGCTGGCCATCTGCCGGTCGGGCACGAACGCCACTTCCATGGGCGTCGGGTGGCCGATGGTTTCGGTGAGCAGGCCAATCATGTTGTGGAAGTACGGCGTGGTGCGCAGGCCGCCGTTCCACCACGTCGAGTAGTTGGCGCCGCGGCGCATGGTCGCGCCCGGCTTGTTTTCGGTCACGAACCGGTTGTGCATGGCCGAGCCGACCACGTCGAGGCCCGTGATGATCAGCGGGTGGTAGACGTAGTTGGCCGGATCGCGGAAGGGCGGCGCGAACAGGATGGTGCCGGTCGGGCCGGTCTGGTGGTGGTTGTAGATGATCTGCGGGAACCATTCGCTATAGAGCTGGCGGTTGATGTTGATGGTCTCGGCCTGGGCCGACATGTAGAAGTCGCGGTTGTTGTCGTGGCCGATGTACCTCTGGTACAGGCGCGGCAGGTTGCCGGTCTCGCGCTTGAGGGGATCGCTGTTGCGCATGTACCAGTCAGAGACCAGCTCCATGCCGTCGGGATTGGCGTGGACGGCGAGGATGATCACGTCGCGCAGGAAGCGCATGGTCTCTTCGTCGGTCTTGCTCACCAGCTGGTAGATGGTCTCGGTCAGCTGCTGCGCGCCCAGCACTTCGGTGGCGTGCAGGCCGCCGTCGATCCACACCACGGCCTTGCCGTCGCGGGCGAGCGCGCGCGCCTGCTCGTCGGTCAGCCCCTCGGCCTGCGCCAGGCGGCGGGCAATGTCCTGGTACTTCGCCAGGTTCCGGTGGTTCTCGGGCGAGGTGATGATCGCCATCAACTGGTCGCGGCCCTCGGCGGTCTTGCCGATCGACTGCACGATCATGCGATCCGATTCGGTGTCGAGCTTCTTCACGAACTCGGTGAACTTGGTGTAGTTCGGGAGCACGTAGTCGGCGCCGATCTGGTGGCCGAAGAATTGTTCCGGCGACGTGACCCTGGGCGCGGCCGGCGACTGGGCCTGCGGCGCTGCCAGCGACAGCATCACGAGGAGGACAAACGAGAGCGAACGAAGTTTCAAACGCATCCCGAGAGTATAAGTGGACCTGCTCCCCTTTTACGGTGCGCGTAAGTCGGGCGAGCACGCCAAGTGCTGCGCGGTTCGTAAAAGTTTGTCGCGTCCTTTGAAACTGCCCCAATATCGCTGAAACTGCGTACTTCATGAAACCGATCGCTTCCTATGGCGCCTGGCCCTCGCCGCTCACGGCCGCGCGCGTCACCGCGGGCGCGCTTCGCCTCGATCATCTCCAGCTTGACGGAGACGATCTGTATTGGGTGGAGGGGCGGGCGTCGGAGGGTGGCCGGACGGTGTTGGTGAAACGCGATGCGTCTGGTGCGACCACCGACGTGACACCGGCGCCGCTCAACGTCCGCACGCGCGTGCACGAGTACGGCGGCGCCGCCTACACGGTGAAATGCGGCATCGTCTATTTCTCGAGCTTCAGCGACCAGCGCATCTACCGGCAGCGGCCGGGTGAGGCACCCGAGCCCATCACCGCCGATGGCTACTTCTACGCCGACTTCCGCGTTGACGAGACGCGCGATCGCCTGATCAGCGTGCGCGAGGATCACACAAGGCCCGGTGAGCCCGGAAATACGATTGTGGCGATTGCGGGTAGGGCGGGTAGGGCGGGTAGGGAGCACGTGCTCGTCTCTGGCGCTGACTTCTACTCCGATCCGATCGTGAGCCCTGACGGCCAATCGCTGGCGTGGCTGCAATGGCATCACCCCAACATGCCGTGGGACGGCACCGAGTTGTGCCTCGCGCGGTTTGGCGCGGACGGCGCGCTCGGCCCCGCGCGGATCGTTGCGGGCGGGCCGGCCGAGTCGATCTTCCAACCCGAATGGTCGCCTGACGGCACCTTGTACTTCGTGTCGGATCGATCGGGCTGGTGGAATCTCTATCGCTTGGACGGCGAGCGCGTGGCGGTGGTGCATGCCATGGCGGCGGAGTTCGGTAAGCCGCAGTGGACGTTCAGCATGGTCACCTATGCGTTCGTGTCGGCCGATTGCATCGCCGTCACCTATACCGAGGGCGGGCGCTGGCAGCTGGCGCTGATCGACCCGCGCAGCCGCGAGTTCACGCCGATCGCGCTGCCGGTGCAGCCGCTCGAGTCGATCCAGGCCGGCGGAGGCGCGCTTTATTTCATGGCCGGATCGGCGACCGAGGCGAATGCGATCACGCGTCTCGATCTCGCGAGCAGGACGAAGGAGGTGCTGCGTTCGGCGTCGGCCGAGCGGATCGACCCCGCGTGGATCGCCAGGGCCGAAGCGGTAACCTTCACGGCGGCCGGCCGCGAGGTGCATGCGTTCTACTATCCGCCGACCAATCCGGAGGTCGTGGCCCCGGCCGGTGAGCGGCCGCCACTCCTGGTGTTGACCCACGGCGGTCCGACCGGAGCCACCCTGGATGTGCTCGATGCCAAGCTGCAGTTCTGGACGAGCCGCGGCTTTGCCGTGCTCGACGTCAACTACAGCGGCAGTACCGGCTACGGCCGCGCCTATCGCACGCGGCTGAATGGGCAGTGGGGCATCGCCGATGTCGCAGATGTGGTTGGCGGCGCGACGGCCATGGTGGCGGCAGGCAAGGCCGACCCCGGCCGGCTGATCATTCGTGGCGGCAGCGCGGGCGGCTACACGACGCTGGCGGCGCTGACCTTCCACCAGGTGTTCAAGGCCGGCGCCAGTTATTACGGCATCAGCGACCTCGAAGTGCTGCAGCAGGACACCCACAAGTTCGAGTCGCGCTACAACGAGTCGCTGATTGGCCCGTATCCGGCCGCTCGCGACACCTACGTTGAACGGTCGCCGATTCACTTCACCGATCGCCTGTCGTGCCCGATCATCCTGTTCCAGGGCCTCGACGACAAGGTGGTGCCGCCGAACCAGTCGGCGATGATGGCCGAGGCGGTGCGCAAGAAGGGGTTGAAGGTGAAGTACGTGACGTTCGAGGGCGAGCAGCACGGCTTCCGCAAGGCCGAGAACATCATCCGCGCGCTCGAGGATGAGCTCGCGTTCTACAGGGCCGTCTTCGGGATGTGAACGGTGGGGCTCGGCGGCTCCGCCGCCTGCGTGGGGCTCGTGCGCTTCGCGCACTCGTGGGGCGCCTCGCTACGCTCGGCGTGGGGAAGCCCCAGGAGGGCCGGGAGGCCCAACCCCCACGAGCGGCGAAGCCGCGAGCCATATATTGCTGTATAGTCATATAGACATATGACGCTGACAGCCGCGGCGTTGGCGATTGGCATTGGCCTGGTCATGGGCCTGCTTGGCGGTGGTGGCTCGATCCTCGCCATCCCGGCCTTGACGCTGTGGCTCCACTTCCCTCCGAAAGAAGCCGTCGTCATCAGCCTGGCGGTGGTCGGCATTGCCGCCACGGCCGGCGCGGTGGGCAGTTTCTGGCGCGGCACGCTGCCCCTGGCCGCCGGCCTGATCGTCGGGCTGGCCGCCACCGTGGGAGCGCTGCTCGGGGGCTTCGTCGGCGCGCAGTTGGCCGACGTCACGCAGATGCGCATGCTCGGCGTGGTGATGCTGGCGGCCGCGGCGCTGATGTTCTGGAATCCGGTCACGGTTGCCTCACCAGCGGCGCGCCGTTCGGTACCGGTGCTGCTGGCGATCGGGTTTCCCCTGGGGATGCTGACGGGCCTGATCGGGGTTGGGGGCGGCTTCCTGATTGTGCCGGCGCTGGTGCTCGTGGCGCGGCTGCCCATGCGCGAAGCGACCGGCGCCTCGCTGGTGGTGATGGCGATGGCCGCCGCCTCCGGACTGCCCGGATATCTGGTGACCACCCCGCTCGCGCCATCGTTCGTCGGACCTTTTGCAGCGGTGGCCGCCACCGGCGCCCTGGCCGGCGGCATGATCACCCACCGCCTGCCGCAACGCCGCGTGCAGCAAGCCTTCGCGGCGACGCTCGTGGTGCTGGGATCGTATGTACTCATCCGTTCGTGAACTAAGGAGTCCCCATGTTCGTCAAACGTTTCTTTGAACCGTCGATCGCGCAGGCCAGCTACATGATTGGCTGCCAGGCCAACGGCGAAGCGATCGTGATCGATGCGAACCGCGACATCGACCAGTACGTCCAGGCCGCGGCGCTCGAAGGCCTCCGCATCACGCACGTCACCGAAACCCACATTCACGCCGACTACGTCTCGGGGTCGCGCGCGCTGGCCCACGCGACCGGCGCCACGCTGTATCTCTCGGATGAGGGCGACGCCGACTGGAAGTACGGGTTTGCCTCGGAAGGCCGGCTGCTGCACGACGGCGATCGGCTCACCATCGGCAACATCCACATCGATGTCCTGCACACGCCCGGCCACACCCCCGAGCACTTGTCGTTCCTCGTCACCGACGGCGCGGCCGCCGACCAG
Organism: Acidobacteriota bacterium; assembly: GCA_030697165.1. NCBI lineage: Bacteria > Pseudomonadati > Acidobacteriota > Acidobacteriota bacterium. The sequence goes on along the minus strand of JAUYQQ010000013.1, from coordinate 227,352 downwards.
CCGATCGCAGCCGTCACCGGCGACTTCGTCTTCGTCGGCGACGTCGGCCGGCCCGACCTGCTCGAACGCGCCGCCAACCTCAAGGGGACGATGGAGGCGGGGGCGAGGATGTTGTGGAAGAGCCTGCAGAAGTTCGCGGCGCGCGAGGACTGGCTGCAGATCTGGCCGGGACACGGCGCCGGCTCGGCCTGCGGCAAGGGCATCAGCGCGATCCCTTCGTCGACACTCGGCTACGAACGCCGCTTCAATTGGGCGTTCAACGTGAAGACCGAAGCCGAGTTCGTCACGCGCGTGCTCGAGGGGCAGCCAGAGCCGCCGGCCTACTTTGCCAATATGAAGCGCGTGAACAAGGAAGGCCCCGCGCTGCTCGGTCCGTACCAGGCGCCGCCGCGGCTGGCGGACGGCAAGCTCGGTGAGCTGCTGGCCGCCGGCGCGCTGGTCGTCGACACGCGGCCGGCCGAGCAATTTGCCGGACAGCACGTCCCCGGCACGTTGAATATTCCGTTGAACAGCTCGTTTGTGACCTGGGCGGGTTGGCTGGTGCCGTTCACCGCGGACCTCTACCTGATTGCAGATGAGGCGACCTCGGCCCGGTTGCCGGAAGTCTCGCGGCTGTTGGCGTCGATCGGCATCGATCGCATTGCCGGCTGGCTCGGCACGTCGGCCGTCGCGGCCAGTCACGGACTTCGCTCGACGCCGCAGATCACCGCCGCCGAGTTGCAGGCGAAGCTCGCCTCGGGCGGCGTCACGGTGGTCGATGTCCGAAGCGCCGCCGAATGGGCAGGGGGCCACCTGCCCGGCGCGGTTCACATTCCGCTCGGCTACCTGGGCGAACGTGGTCGAAGCCTGCCGGCGTCCCAGCCGATCGTGGTGCAATGCCAGGCCGGTGCGCGGTCGGCCATTGCCGCGTCGCTGCTCGAACGCCTCGGCATTTCGAATGTGACGAACCTGACCGGCGGCTTCTCAGCGTGGGAGTCGGCGGGACTGCCGGTGGAGGGCCGCCTTGAGCAAGCCACTCACGCCTGACACGCTGCGCGTGGTGGCCCAGCGCCTCAAGGTGCTGGCGGAACCGGCGCGGCTCGAGGTGCTGAACGTGTTGCGCGCAGGTCCGCTGAACGTCAGCGAGTTGATCGCCGAAACCGGGTTGAACCAGGCCAACCTGTCGAAGCACCTGCAGTTGCTGCATGCCAACGGGTTCGTCACCCGGCGGCGCGACGGCTTGTTCGTGATTTACCAGCTGGCCGACGCGAGCGTGTTCCAGCTCTGCGACCTCATGTGCGGGCAGGCGAAGCGCCATGCGGCGTCGCAGGCCAGGCACCTGGCCGCCGTGCGCTGATAGACTGGTCGTTCGATGAGGAAGATTCTCGGCGGCTGCCTGATCGTGTTGGTGATTGCCATCGTGGGGTTCGGCGTGGCCGGCTTCTATGCCTATCGCGCGGCCCGGCCGGTGTTCGATGATTACCTCGGGCGGGCCCGGGAATTGTCGACCCTGAGCGATCAGGTCAACAACCAGTCGCCGTATGCGCCGCCGACCTCGGGTGAGCTGACCTCGTCGCAGGTCGAGCGTTTTATCGCGGTGCAAGGCCGCGTGCGATCGGAACTGGGTGATCGCTGGACCGAGTTCGAGAAGAAGTCCGAGATCCTGAAGCAGAGGGCGCAGAACGATCGCTCCGACTGGTCGTTCAGCGACCTGCGCACGATGCTCTCCGACTTCACCGGCATCTATACCGAGGGGCGCAAGGCTCACGTGACCGCACTGAACGTCCACAAGTTCTCGGATGAGGAGTTCTCGTGGGTGCGGCTCCGGGTCTACGAAGCGGCAGGCATGGAGCTGGCCGGCAGCCTCGACGTGTCGGCGCTCGAGCAAATGGCCCGCGACGGCGCTCTGAAGTCCGGCATGTCGCTGCCCGAGATGCCGAAGTCGAAGGTGCCGCCAGTTAACCTCGCCCTGGTCAAGCCGCACCTCGCGAAGCTCAAGGAATGGCTGCCGATGGCCATGCTCGGCCTCTAGCAGGAATCAGGGACCAGGAATCAGATCCTACGGCGCGACGAGTTCTACTGCATCACCCACCGCGATCTCGCCATCGTCCAGCACTTCGCCAAACGCGCCGCCGCCCCACGGAACGCTCATGGCCTCTTGCAAGCCCGCGACAGCGGCCTCCATCTGTTCGCAGGGACGAGTCTCGCCGTAGATGCGGATGCGGACGTTGCCAATTCTGAGGATCTTGCCCCGCGAGTCGACGAAGTCGACGTCAGACACCAGCAGATTCGCCCGGCGCAGGCGCGGATCGGGCGTGGCACCGAGCGGCGCGGTCACGTCCTCCCAGTTCTTGCTGGAGACGATCGTCACCTGGCGCTTGCCGCCCTGGTTGGCGTTGCCAACAATGCCCTTGCCGGCCACGACGGTCGCCGTCGTCCTCGGATCCATCGGGCCCTTGTGCATCCGCTTGACCCAGATCTGGCTCAGTTCGCTCATGGTAGGGAGTTTACTTGCGAACCTGATCGTGGAGTTCGGCACGGCGACAGGGCTCGCTTCGCTCGTCGGGCTCGGCCCTGCCTTCGTAGGGCTCGGGGGCTTCGCCCCCTCGTGGGGAAATGCCTCCCCCACAAAAGAGGTGAGCCCCAGGATGCGAGCGCCGCGAGCGACCCCTACCAGCGCCGAAGGCGCGAGCCCCACCGGCGGCGGGGCCGCCGGCCTCACCGCCGGCCGATCTTCACGCCGCCGTTGGTCGTGCGCACGCTGACCGTCGGACCGCCCGAGCCCAGCTGCGTCGAGATGCCGCGGCGCGTGGACAACTCGCCCTGGATGGTGAGCGGAATGTCGCTGCGGAAGCCGCCGTTCACCGTCCGGGTCTCGAGTTGCGCGTTGTAGCCCTCGGGAACCGCCAGCGTGACGCCGCCGTTGCTGGTCTGCACGTCGATGCCCTCGCCGTCCCAGCGATCGCCGCCAAGGCTCACGGTGAGGCCGCCGTTGCGGGTTGAGCCGTTCACGCGGCCGGCCAGGTCGGTGAGTCGCACGCCGCCGTTGGTGGTGTCGAAGCGAAGGTTGCCACTGACGCCGGTGATGGTGATGCCGCCGTTGCGCGCGTTGAGGTCAAGGTCGTTCCTGCGCGGCACGTTGATGCGGTAGCTTACCGACCACCACTCGCGGCGTTCGTTCCGGTCGGGCCCGGTGGCCGACACGCGGCCGCCGCCCGACTGCACCTGCACGCCGTTGGCGATCTCGCGGGCGCGCTCTTCGGTGCGGGCCGAGCCGGTCACGACCGCGCGCACGCGGATCTCGTTGCGGTCCCACGCCTCGACGGTGATGCCGCCGTTGGCGCCGGCATCCACCGTGAGCGGGCCGGCCGGCATGGTCGATTCGCGTACTTCGCAGTGCCGGCGATAGTCGTTGTCATCCCACTCGCGGCTGCCGGCGCAGGGATCGGCGTCGGTGCCGGTCTGGCCGACGTAGTGGAACGAGCGGTCGTTCCATCGATAGCCGAAGCCGGCCGCCGACCGGGTGGCCGCGCGCACCTGCGCGTTGACCTGGCGCTCGACGCGCTGGCGGACCTGGCGGTCGATCCGCGCCGCTTGCGCCGCCTGGCGTTCACCCGTCCTCAGCGAACGCTGCAGGGTGCGCTTCCATTGCTGCTCGATCTGCTGCCAGCGGCGCTCGACCTGCCGCTCGGCCCGCTCGAGCGCGCGCTCCACTTGGGCGCTGACGTCGGTCCGGCGATTGGGCTCCCAGCGGAAGGTTTGCGCGGACGGTGCCACGGCGAGGCCAATCAGAATGGCCAGGGTAAACAGGATGCGAAGGGTCATGGGGACTTGGACGGGAAGACCCGGCCGAGGGTTGGCGGCCAGGTCAATCTTCGGTCGTGGCCACCGGCCGGCCCGGGTCGGCGCTCCACTCGCTCCAGGAACCCGGGAAAATCTTGACGCCATGAATTCCGGCGTGTTCGAGCGCCAGCAGGTTGTGGCAGGCCGTCACGCCAGAACCGCAATAGACCACCACTTCCTTGGGATCCCGTCCCTCCAGGATAGGGGCCCACTGCGCCTTGAGCGCCTCCGGCGACTTGAAGGTCTTGTCGTCGGCCAGGTTCTGCTGAAAGAAGTAGTTGGCCGCGCCGGGGATGTGACCGCCCACCTTGTCGAGCGTCTCGCCAATGCCGCGATACCGCTCGGGCGTTCGCGAATCGACCAGCAGCCGCGCCGGGGTCCCGAGCCCCTGCGCCACCTCGTCCACCGACAGCCGCCAACCCGGGCGCGGCGAACCCTTGAACTGCGCCGCGGCAGACGGCTCGACGCCGCCCTTGACGGCGTGTCCTTCACGCTGCCACCGCGCCAATCCGCCGTCGAGCACCGCAACGCCGTCGTGGCCCATCCACCGCAACATCCACCACAGCCGTCCGGCATACATGCTGCTGTCGGCGTCGTACGCCACCACCTGGCACTGCGGGCCGATGCCGAGCTCACTGAAGCTCTTGACCATCTGTTCTCGCGTCGGCAGCGGATGGCGTCCGTTGGTGCCGGTCTTCTCACCCGACAACTGCCGATCCAGGTGGGCGTAGCGCGCACCCGGAATGTGACCGGCCCGATACAGCGCCTCGCCCTTAGCGGGATCGGTCAGGTCGAAGCGGCAGTCGATAATCACCCAGCTCGGGTCGTTCACGTGCTGGGCCAGCGTCGATGGCGTGATGAGTGTTTTGTGCATAAGGCAACCACGAAGGACACGAAGAAACCACGATGAACTCGAAGAAACCTAAGTTTAATGCTTCGCGTCCTTCGGGTCCCCTTCGCGTGCTTCGTGGTTAGGTCTGAGACGTTCCGCCAACTGGTGGAGGAACAAGCCCACGTCGGTGACGACGCCAATTGTCTGGGTGGACCCGCGGTCCGACAGCTTGGTGACGACGGCGGGGTTGATGTCGACGCAGATCACCTTGACCCACGACGGCAGCATGTTGCCGACGCCGATGCTGTGCAGCATCGACGACAGCATGACGACCACGTCGATGTCGGCCAGCGCGGCACCGTACGCATCTTGCGCCGCCGTCAGGTCCATCATCGTCTCGGGCAGTGGACCATCGTCCCGGATCGAGCCGGCGAGGATGTACGGCACGTGGTGGGTATGGCAGGCGTGCATGACGCCGGAGGTCAGGACGCCGGACTTGACGGCCGCGCCGATGCCGCCGGCGCGGCGCACGGCGTTGATGGCGCGCATGTGGTTGCGATGGCCGTGCTCCACCGGGTGGCCGCTGCTGAGGTCGATGCCGAGCGAGGTGCCTGAGAGGGCCACCTCGATGTCGTGCACGGCGAGGGCGTTGCCCGCGAGCAGCGCGTCAACGTAGCCCAGGCGGACGAGCTCGCAGAAGTACTGTGATCCGCCGGTGTGCACCACCACCGGCCCGGCCACGAACGCGATCCGGCCGCCGGTGGCCTTGACCTGCCGCATCATGTCGGCGATGCGGGCCACGACGGTCTCGACCCGTCGCTCGGACGACACCTCGTTGCTCATGAAGCCGAAGCTGGGCTTGTCGCGCTGCTGCACGTCGGGCGCGACGCGAATGCCCTGCATGCCGCAGACAATGCGGTCGCCCTTGCGGACGTCGCGCAGCTTGCGGCACGCGACGCGGCCTCCGTCAACCACCAGCACGGCATCCATCCGCTGGCGCTCGGCCGTCACCCAGGCGCCACCGGTGAACACCGCGGTGCGGTGATTGGTGGTCGAATAGAAATCTTCCGGGACGGCGCCGTCCATGTCGGCTTCCCGCAACAACACGTCGGGCGTGCCCTCGACGTAACAGCCAAACACCGACAGGCGGGCCAGCAGGTCCTGGAGCCGTGCCGGCGTGTCGGCGGTCAGCCGCAGGGTGAGGTGGGAGCCTTCTTCGTTCTTGCGGCCGACGTCGAAGCGGAGGATCTCGTATTCAGACCCGTGTTCGACAATGGTGGTGAGAATCGACTGGAAATTGCCCGAGTCGATCAGGTGGCCTTCAGCCTGGACTGTTTCAGAAACCATAGGAGGAGCTTTCGCTCCTCCTATTCTTACGCAAACCGTAAAAGGGGAGCAGGTCCCTTTTTACAGAATCTGAGCCTTCTGTAGGGCGGCGATGCGAACTTCCAGCGGCGGGTGGGTCGAGATGAGCGCCATGAACCCGCTCTGGGCGCCTGAAATCTTCATGGTCGCCAGCTGGGGCTGCGAGGTGTCGACCATGTCCTTGTTCTGCATCAGCCGCTGCAGGGCGCCGATCATGTTGGCCTTGCCGGCCAGCTGCGCGCCGCCGGCGTCGGCCCGGAACTCGCGCGCGCGCGAGAACCACGCCACCACCATCGAGCCGAGAATGCCGAACAAGATGTCGAACACGATCGTCGTGACGAAGAACACCAGGGTCGAAATCTTCTCGTCGACCATCTGCCGGACGATGTTGGCGACGATGCGGGAGAAGAACATCACGAAGGCGTTCACCACGCCCTGGATCAGCGTCAGCGTGACCATGTCGCCGTTCTGGATGTGGGCGACTTCGTGCGCGAGCACGCCTTCCACTTCTTCACGGCGCATCGAGCGGAGCAGGCCGGTCGAGACGGCGACCAGGCTGCGCTTTTTGCTCGGGCCGGTGGCGAAGGCGTTCACTTCCGGCGAGTCGTAGATGCCGACTTCCGGCATCGGCAGCCCGGCCTTGCGCGCCAGGTTGGCGACGGTCTGGTGCAGCCAGTCGAGCTCGGCCTGGCCGCTTTTGCCATCGACGAGCTGGACGCCCATGGCCCGCTTGGCCATCCAGCGCGACATCTGCAGCGAGATGAACGCGCCGGCCATGCCCCACACGAGGCTGAAGACCATCAGGGCCGAGTAGTCGAGACCTGTCGGCGTGAGGTAGCCGCTGAACCCCAGCAAGCTGAGCACGATCGACAGCGTGATCATGACGGCGATGTTGGTCGCCAGGAACAGGAAGATGCGTTTCATGGGGTCAAGAGTAGCAAAGGTGGTGCCGCCTGTTAAATTACGTTAATTGGAGAGAATGCTGCGGTAAAGCCGAGGGTTACCTGACGGGCGTGTAGCCTTCTGCCAATTTCTTGCGCGCGGCCTCGACCTCGCGGTGGAACACGAACAGGGCATCGGCGTTGTCATTCTTGTCAGTGAAGTTCCAGGTCTTGCCGCCCCGCTGCTTCACCCGCAGGTTCTTCTGCAGGTAATCGACCGCGAACTGTTCGGCCTGGGCATAAGTCAGGGTGAACGCGTCGCCCTTGTTGTCGGTCTGGTACTTGAGGCCGTCAACGGTCGCCGACAACATGCCGTTGCACGAGCCCATGGCGTGCTTGTGCACCACCGGGACCTTCGCGTCGAGGCGGACTTCCTTGATGCGGACGGTGACCGCGTTCGGCCCGGCCGCCAGCTCGACGGTTCGCTGCACGCTGTCGAACCCATCGGCCGTGAGCTGCACCTGCTTGCTGCCGGGCGCGAGCTTGTCGAGGGTGAGCGGGGTGGTGCCGACGAACTGGCGATCGATGAACACCGAGGCGCCCGGCACATCCGACTCGAGCCTGAGCGTGGCCAGGGTCGGCGCCGCCTCGACGACGGGCGCCGGAGCGGGCGCGGTTTTTCTGGGCGCAGCGGCGCGCGGCGCGGCGGGCTCGGCGGCCGGCGCGGGTGGTGGCGGCTCAGCCTTTCGGGCCGCCGGCGCCGGTGCCGCCGTCACGGGCGCTGCGGCCGGAGCCGGCTCCGGCTCTCTTCGGCCCATGAACACGATGCCCACCCCGACGAGAATCGCCACTCCGGCTCCGACAAATGCTGCTGGTTTCACGAGGCAGATCGTAACAGATCGTTTTGCGATGGTCTTGTCCGCAGATTTCGCCGCTCGTCGACCGACCGCCTGGGCCTCATCCGGCGTCTTACACGTGAAACAAATCGGCGTTATCGGCGTAATCTGCGGATGAAAGGCAAGTGAGGCCACTGATGACAGCTCGACTGTGGACGATCGTGGTTGTTGGGATGCTGGCACTCGCGCCATCGGTCTGGACGCAGGCTCAGGCACCGGCCGAGTGGTTCCAGTGGCGTGGGCCGGATCGCGACGGCATCTCGCAGGAAACGGGCCTGCTGCAATCGTGGCCCAAGGCCGGGCCGCCGCAGGTGTGGCGCACCAGCGGGGCCGGCAACGGCTACTCGTCGTTCTCGGCGTCTGGCGGACGCCTCTTCACGCTGGGCGCGCGCGGCGGCAACGAGTACGTCATGGCGTTTGATCGCGCCACCGGCAAGAAGGTGTGGGAATACCACAACGGCCGGCGTTACGAGAACGATCGCGGCGACGGCCCGCGCAGCACGCCCACCATCGAGGGCGACCGGCTGTATGTGCTCGGCGGCAGCGGCGACCTGACGTGCCTCGAACACGCGACCGGCAACAAGCTCTGGTCGATCAACCTGATCCAGAAGTTCGGCGGCCGCAATCCGTACTGGGGCTACAGCGAATCGCCCTTGGTTGTCGGCGACCGCATTCTCGTGAACGCCGGCGGCCCGCGCGCCTCAATCGTTGCGATTGCGAAAGCGGACGGCGCCACCTTGTGGCAGAGCCACGGAGACGAGGCGGGTTACTCGTCGCCGATGTTGATGCGCACCGGCAGCCTCAACCAGGTGATTTTCTTCACCGGCTCGCGCACGCTGGCGGTGGACCCGCGCGACGGGCGGCTGCTGTGGTCGCACCACAAGGCCGCCAACGGCACCGCCAACGTGGCCACCCCCATTGTTCTCGGCACGCGCGTGTTCGTGTCGTCCGACTACGGCACCGGCGCGGCGCTGCTCGACATCCGCGCCGCCGGCAACCTGGCCTCGGCCAACGAGCTCTACTTCACGCGCGACATGCGCAACCACCACGCCAGCTCGGTACTGATCGGCGACCACCTGTACGGCTTCTCCAGCAGCATCCTCACCGCGCTCAAGTTCGATACCGGCGTCATGGCGTGGCGCGATCGCAGCGTTGGCAAGGGCTCGTTGATCTTCGCGGACCAGCGCCTCTATCTCTACAGCGAAGGCGGGGTCGTCGGGCTGGCGGAGGCGTCGCCGGCCGGCTACCGGGAGCACGGCCGCTTCACGCTGGCCCAGCAGAGCGGCCTCTCGACGTGGAGCCACCCCATCATCAGCGGCGGGCTGCTCATCATCCGCGACCAGGACAACGTCTACGCCTACGACATCAAGGCCAAGTAGGCCGGTCGGGCTGGTAGGGCGGGCCGGGATGGTCGACGAAATACTGTGCAAGGTGCGCGATAATGAGCGCGCCAACACACTGCCATGATTGACCGTTCCTCCAGCCCGACGTGTGTCAAGTGCGGCCGAGTGGTGCCGCCTGGCGCCGGGTTCTGCCCCAGTTGCGGCACCCAGCTGGGCGACCCGTCCTTCAGGCCCTCCGGCGACGCTCCGGTCACCATTCTCACGCCCACGCCCACCTTCGCCGCTCCGGCGGCTTCGGTCGGCACGCGTAACGCTGCGGAGGCGGAGACCAACCTCGGTGGCGTGACTCCGATTGCCGACGCGCCGACCATGTCACCCACTGGCATGGTGACGTCGCTCGACAGCACGTCGCCGCGCCCCCCGATCAGGCCGGGCGATGGTCCTTTCCAGGCCGGCGAGCAGGTGGGCCCGCGCTACACGATCATCCGGCTGCTCGGCGCCGGCGGCATGGGCGCCGTATACCAGGCCTTTGACCATGAGCTGGGCGTGGCCGTGGCCATCAAGGTCATCCGCCCGGCGGCACAGTCCGACGCCACGGCCGCGAAGGACCTCGAGCAGCGCTTCAAGCGCGAGCTCGTGCTCGCGCGCCAGATCACCCACAAGTACGTCGTCCGCATCCACGACCTCGGCGAGATCAACGGCATCAAGTACCTGACGATGCCGTTCGTCGAGGGGGAGACGCTGGCGCAACTGATGCGGCGGGAAGGGGCGTTGTCGGTGCCGCGGGTGATGACCTGGGCGCGGCAGGTGGCGCAGGGCCTGCAGGCCGCGCACGACAAGGGCGTGGTGCATCGCGACCTGAAGCCCGAGAACATCATGATCGAGAAGGATGAGGACGGCGGCGGCACCGCCCTCATCATGGACTTCGGCATCGCGCGCTCGGTGGAGAGCGGCGCCACGCAAACGGCGGCCGGCGCCGTGATCGGCACGCTCGAATACATGGCGCCCGAGCAGGCGCAGGGCAAGAAGGTGGACCAGCGGACGGACCAGTACGCGTTCGGCCTGATGGTCTACGACATGTTGGTGGGCCGTCATCGCCTCGCCAACCGCGACAACGCGATGTCGGAGTTGCTCGGCCGCCTGCAGCAGCCGCCGCCCCCGCCCCGGGCGCTCAAGGACGACGTGCCAGAGGCGATGAGCAGCGTCGTGACGCGGTGCCTGCAGACCTCCCCCGACGCGCGCTTTGCGACCACCGCTGAACTCGTCGCCGTCCTGGAGTCGCTCACGCCAGACGGACACGAGCGGCCGTCCACCGCGACGGGCACGGGACCCGTGGCGGCCGTGGCCGCGCCCGGGCGGCCGAAGTGGCAACTGGCCGTGGCGGGCGTGGCGCTCGTGGCCATTGCCGGTCTCGGCGGATGGCTGCTGAGCGGCCGAAGCGCGGCGCCGTCGGACGCCGCGCCGAAGGAGCCGGTATCGGTGCTGATTGCCGACTTCGAGAACAAGACCGGCGATACCGTGTTTGACGGCGTGGTCGAGCAGGCGCTCGGCCTCGGCATTGAGGGCGCCTCGTTCATCACCGCCTTTCCCAGGCGCGACGCCTTGCGGGCGGCGGCGGCGGCCAAGCTGGGCGATCGGCTCGATGAGAAGACGGCCCGGCTCGTGGCCGTGCGCGAGGGTGTGGGCCTGGTCTTGGCCGGTACGGTCGAGGCGCGCGGCTCCGGATTTCATATTACCGCCCGGGCGCTTGGCTCCGGCAGTACGGATGGTGCGCCGCTGCACACACTCGAGGCGGACGCGAGCAGCAAAGCATCGATGCTCGAAACCGTGGGCGCCCTCGCCGGCAAGGTCCGCACGGCGCTTGGTGATACGGCGGTACCGGAAGACGGCCCGGCGGCCAGCGAGACGTTCACGGCCGCGAGCCTCGAGGCCGCGCGCGCGTACGCGAAGGGTCAGGAGTTGCAGGCGGCGGGCAAGCGCGAAGAGGCCATCGAGCAATTCAAGGAAACGATCAGGCTCGACCCCGACATGGGCCGCGCCTACTCGGGGGCGGCCGCGCAGATGGCGAATCTCGGCCGGACCGACGAGGCCGAACAGTTCTACAACCAAGCGCTGTCGCGCATCGATCGCATGACCGATCGCGAGAAGTACCGCACGCGCGGCAGCTACTATTTGTTCGCGCGCAAGGCGCCGGAGGCCATCAAGGAATACACGGCGTTGGTCCAGGCGTTTCCTGGCGACCGCGTCGGGCAGGAGAATCTCGCGCTGGCCCGCTTCTACGAGCGCAACATGGAGCAGGCCCTCGAGCAGGGCCGCAAGGCCGTCAACCTGTCGCGCAGCGTCGGGGCGCGATCGAATCTGGCGCTCTACGCGATGTACGCGGCCCAGTTCGAGACCGCGATCGCAGAAAGCGATGAGGTATTGAAGGTCAATCCGCTGTTCGTGAAGGCGTTTGTGGCGCGCGGCCTGTCGGAATTGGGACTCGGCCGACCCGCCGACGCGATCAAGACGTTCGAGAAGTTAAAGGGGGTGTCGCCCGCGGGCGCCTCGTTCGCGGCGGCGGGATTGGCCGACGTGGCGCTGTACGAGGGTCGTACCAGGGACGCCATCGCTGTCTTGAACGAGGGTATCGCGGCGGACACGGCGGCCAAGAACACGACCGGTGTCGCGCACAAGCACGTGGCACTCGCCGCCGCGTATCTGGCGCAGGACGATGCTGCCTCCGCCGCGAAGGCCGCCGAGCAGGCGGTGGCTGCCAGCGACAGCGTAGCGCTGCCGGCAGGCCTGATCCTGGCGCGGACGGGCAAGGCGGCCGCGGCCATCAAGATCGCCGATGGCCTGGCGAACAAGATCGACGCCGATCCCCAGGCCTATGCGTACTTGCTGCGTGCCGAGGCGAGCCTGGCGCGCAACCAGGCTCGCGCGGCGCTCGATCACGCGCGCGAGGCGCAGAAGCTCGCGGACACCTGGCCGGGTCGCGTGCTGTTGGCGCGCGCCTACATCGCGCTCGAGCAGTTCACCGAGGCCACGTCAGAACTTGACGTCGCGATCAAACGCCGCGGCGAGGCGACCGCCGTGGGGCTCGACGACTGGCCGACCTATCACTACTTCCCGCAGCTGCTTTACTACCAGGGGCTTGCGCAGGACGGGCTGAAGAGCCCCGCCGCGAAGGAGAGTTTCGCGGCGTTCCTCAAGATCAAAGAAAAAGGCGACGAGACCGGGGGTCTCGTCGCCGATGCGCGCAAGCGCGTGCGCTAACGCAACCCTGCCGAGGCTGTGGCGTCGGCGTTCACGGCGCCGCGTTAAACAATCTGAGGACTTCGCCCGCCGTCAGCGCGCGGTTGTAGACCGCTACCTCGTCAATCTTGCCGTCAAAGTTCTGCCGATAATCGCGGCCCAGCGTGTCGCTGTATTGGCGACCGCCGATGCGGAACTGTCCGACCGAGGCGGCAATCGTGCCGCCCTGCCCCACCGGTAGGTGCGTGTGGCGCAGCGCCCCATTGATGTAGGTCTTGATGAGCCCCGCATCATAGGTCACCACGACGTGAGTCCACCCGTTCTCGGGCGCGACGACCCCAGTGTTGATCCAGCACCAACAGGGGTCTCCGTTGAACGCCCACCGGATGGTGCCGTCGGCGAATCGCGCCACTTCGTACGAGTCCTCCTTGTTGACGATGATGCCGCCTTCGTCCGTAATGCCACCCTCGCGGAAACTGTCGTAGCCAAGGCCAGGCCCGGCCGGGTTGATCCAGGCCGAGATCGTGCCCGCGCTCGAAAGGCGCAGGCTGGGTGGATCGCCCAGCAGGACAAACTGGTTGTCGGGATAGCTGCGGTTGGCGAAATTGAACGCCTGACCGACTCGACCCTGGGCAAACGACGCCCCGCCCACCAGGGAGCCGGTGCTGCCGCCGAAGCTGTCGCCGGCGCTGCCATCCGCACGCCACAGGCTGACAAGTCCGCCGGTGGGGAAGGGGGCCACCGCGACATTCCACCCGCCGCCATTGTCCTTGTAGTCACTGTCGTTGACGGCGAATTGCAGGATTCCGGCCGCACTTGCGGTGAGGAGCGTCGGGCCCGAACCGACGAATTGCCACGGACCGGAGCCGATCCTTGCGATGAGCGAGATTCCCGGAGTCCCATTCGAACAGGGAGACAAGAACGGATGGTCGCAGCCGACGATGTTGTGGACACCGTCTGGGGGCGCGTTACCGGCTCCCGCGTTACCGGTTTCCGTGTTGTACCAGCCGACGCTTCCCGTCGCCGTTACGCTGACCGAATCGCCAGCGTTTAGGAAGGGGCCGTCGACAGGGGCTGTGCCTCCAGCCCCCCCGAGATTGGTGTTCACCGTGCCGCCCGCGGTTCCTGGCACGAACACCTGGATTACGCCCGAGTCCACAGGAGCCGGCGGCGTGACGTCAATCGTGACAGCGGTGCCCGCGCTAGCGTAGTTGACTGCGTCCGATGGGAAGAAACTCACCGAAAGCGTCTGTCCAGCTCCGGCGGGAAGTACCGTGCCCGCAGGCGGAGCGTAAACGAACGAGCCCAGCACACTGGCTGTTGCATTCAACTGCGTGCCGCTCAGCGCCGTCCCCGACGTGATCGCCGCTGGCGGCGCCCAGACAACGACCGGTGTCACCCTGTTAATGGTCAGCGTACCGATCGCACTGCCGGTATAGTTCGGGTCGGTGATGGTCGCGACGACCGCGTAGCTGCCGGCGTTGAGCGGCACGACCGCGGCGCCGTTCTGCGTGTAGGCCAGGCTGTACGACAGCCCCGCCGGTGATGTGGTCGCCGTCGCTGCCTTGATGCCACCGTCGTAGCTCTGCATGAGAGTACCGGCATCGAGTTGGATGCTGGCCGGGACTTTACCAATGTTGAACGCGCTCGACACGGCCGGCAGTGCCTGGCCCGACGTCGCAACGATGGTGTAGCCCTCGCCAGCCGCGCTGACGGTGAGACCCGGGAACGTGGCCACGCCGTCCACGTTGGACGTCGCCGCCGCGCCCGAGAGCAATGCGCCGCCAGGGTTCGTGCCCAGGAACAACGTCACGGGTGCGTTCGGGAGCAGGGCCCCGTACTGGTCGCGCACGGCAACCGACACCGCCGGCGCGATCGCCGACCCGAGCTGCGCGGCGGTAGGCTGCTGCACGAACGCCAGCGCCAACGGCGTCGGCTTGGGATCCTCGGTCTCGCCTGACGGCACCGGCGGGCTGAGCGGCGTCACGATCGGCGGCTTCGGCGCGTTGACGCCGAGCTCGATGGCCTTGACGATGTCCTCGGTATCGACGCTTTGCTGCTGGACTACCGGCGTCACTGAACCAAGGTCGGTCTTCGTGGTCGGCAGGAACACTGGGTCGATAAACGCCCCTCCCGGTGTCGGGGTGCTCGGATCGGTATCGGTCACCGGCACGTTACCCTCCCTGTCCGGGTCGTAGACGCGCAGCGTGATCTTCGCCGTCTCACCGGGAGCCAGCCACAAGGTGGCGTTGGTCGGCGCGTCGCTGTTCTGGTCTGGCAGGCTCTCGCCCGGCAGCACGAACTTCGGATTCGGGATGTTCGCCAGCAGGACATTCTGGGACTGCACCTGCAACACGCAGTTCGTCGACACCGGCGTGTTGTAGACCTTGCGCAGGATCAACTGGGTGGTGATGCAGCCGGTGCTGGGATCGGTCCCCGCCGGGCAGATCTTGTCGGTCTGCTGCGCGAGGAACAGGTTGACGTTGAACGCCGCCGTCGTATTCCCGTTATTCGTCATCGTCCAGGTGACGTCGGTCAGCGCCCCGTTGGCGATGTCGGGGTTGGCGATGTCCGGATTGGCGATATCGGGATTCGCAATGTCGGGATTCGCGATGTCCGGGTTCGCGATGTCCGGATTCGCGATGTCCGGGTTCGCAACGAGCGCGTTGGCGATGTCCGGATTGGCGATATCGGGGTTAGCGATGTCCGGATTGGCAATGTCGGGGTTCGCGATATCGGGATTTGCGATATCGGGATTCGCGATATCGGGATTGGCGATGTCAGGGTTTGAAATGTCTGGATTCGCGATGTCGGGATTCGCGATGTCCGGGTTGTAGACCTCGGCGTTGGCGATGTCGGGGTTGGCAATATCCGGGTTGGCGATGTCGGGATTGGCGATGTCCGGATTGGCAATGTCGGGATTCAGGATCAACCGGTCCGCCAGCGGCACGGCTGGCGTCGTTCCCCCATACGGCACTTCGACCACATCGACCAGGATCTGGGCTCGCGGGTTTGATGAGGTGGCGTAGACCGTGCGCGCGGCCGTCGAGCGGCCGGGCGTCGTCACGGTGATGGCTGTGAGCGGGTCCAGCAGCTGGCCTGTGGAACTGACGTCGAACTGTCGGAACGACGCGCGCCCGCCCACCGGCTGGCTGGTGATGGTCATTCGGAACGACTTCGTCGTCGACGACGTGTTCTGCGCGAAGACGACGAAGGCCCGCTGGATCGTGGGGCTGAGCGGTTTGGTATTGCCCGGCGACCCGACGACCAGTCCGGTCGACAATCGAGCGGTGTAGATGTTCTGGTTACGCGACCCTGTCGAATTCGGGTCGCAGACCGTCATGCCCTGGGCCGGGTCGAAGATGCTCGACCCGGTGCGCGGCGTCGGCGGCGTGTACTTCGACCAATCGACCTTGCCATCGGGTCCGGCGGCCGGCTGCCGAACGTCGCGGTTGTCGGTCCAGACGGCGTGAAAGACCGGCTGCGGCCCGTTCGTGTTGAAGGCCCAGCCGCCAGACGACGTCGGGACGAACGCTGGCGAAACGGCCACATCCACGTAGTCGCCCATGAACGGCGCCGTGCCTTGTTTGAACATCGGCAGGTTGGGCGGGTTGAACTGCAATCGTTCCTCGACGAGCGTGCCGGTGCCCGGCAGGGTCCTGAACGCCACCAGGTAATCCGAGACGCGTACGGAAGGCGCAAACACGGGCGTGACGCCCGGCAGACCCATCGATGTGCGCAGGTCGAGCGTGTGGCGTTTTCCAGCCGAGGCAATGGCGCTTCGATCATCGATGAACTGCGTGAACTGCCCCGAGATGTCTTCACGTAGGTCGTAGTAGACGAGCACAAGCCGGCCGCCCCCGAAGGTAAGCGAAGGCATCAACTGGTGCCCGCTCTGGCCCTCGTCAGAAACAGGCTTCGGCTGCGTCCAATCGCGGCCGTTCGACGAGGTCGCCATGACGATGCGGGCATCGTTTTGTGGCGACGAGGTGAAACCGCGCTCGGCCCACGCCAGATAGATTTGCCCCGTGCCGTCGAGGGCCATCGACGGGTACGCGTTGGTTCGGAACATCAGGAAGCCGTCGATATCCGACGTGGCCTGATCGAATTCGTCCAGTTCCGCGTCGACCGTCTCCGGACTGCCGACGACCGGCTTCTTCGGCTTGCCCTTCGATTTGCGCCGATGCTCGAAGTAGCGCTCCGGGTCGAGACCGACTTTTTTGCCGCGTCCGCGCTCGAACGCGCGGGCCGTGCCCGGCGTGCTGAAACGCCGGCCACCGTCGACCGACCGTGCCGCCATGATGCCGTCGGTCTCGCCTGGCGTCGCGCTCGACGCGAATTTTCGCCATGCGACGTGGACCGTTCCGTTTCGGGGATCGATGGCAATCGATGCACCCTGGTTGATGCGGCTGTCGCCACCGCTGACCTTGGCGGGAGGAGACCACGACGCGCCGCAGTCGGTTGATCGGGACAGCAGGATGTCGGACCGGAGGCCGAGGCGGTCTTCGTAGATGGATGAAAACGCGGCGTAGACCGTGCCGGCCGGAACGACCTGCACGGTGTTGTTGGGGCCCGGGATCTGGCACGTGCGTCCGTCCCGGGGAATGTCCACCGCAATCCAGGGCTTGTCCAGGAACCGCTTGCCGTTGTCGCGGGCGACGATGCGCGCGCCGATGTAGCGGATCGGGTCGCCGACCACATGCTCGCGGTTGGCCTGGTAGTTGTCTTCCTGGTTGTTGTTGTCGATGTACCGCGCCACGAACACCGCGCTGCGGCCGTTCTCGACGCGGTCGAACACCAGCCCCGCGTAGTAGAACAGGCCGTTGGTACCCGCGCGCACTACCGGATCGGCGCCAGCCTGGTAGCCTTTGATCGGTGAACTCATGCCTTCGGGAGAGGTGTCCTGCGGATAGCCGGGCAGCAGCGTGGTTCGCCACCGTTGCCCGCCGTCAAAGGACTTGAAGATCCCGAGCCAGGCGTCGCCGGTTTCTTCAGCCCCGTCCACAAACGGCACGTCCACCGTCCGGTAATCGTTGGCGCCCGCCAGCAGGTGCAGCGGGTTACGTGTCGACACCGCGATGGACGGTTCGTTTTGCCGCTGCAGATAAGGGTCGCCGTCGGGCCATTTCGTGCCCGACACCATGTTGACGTTCCGGCCGGGAATCTGGGCCTGGATAGTCGTGAAGGCCAGTCCGGCGGCGAGGCTTGTGCCGAGCGCCAATCGAACGAGGACCGAACCATGACGGGCAAGGGGGATGAACCGGCGCATGACTACCGCCTCCATACAAACTAGCGAGTTAAATCGACGAGGACTACCAGGGAGGGCTTGCAAGGGGGCCAAATGGCGCCCCAGTGTAAGCCAGCCCTGCACTTTGCACAACATCAGAAGGGCTGTGGAAAATCCGTGCAACCCGGGTCGTTGAGACTTTCGTGATTCTTGAGAAAGACGACCTGTTACGGCAATTCCACCCTCCTTGTGGGAAGCGGTTTCGCGTCGGTCGCCTGCTGGTGGCCGGCGTGTTTGACCGCCGTGCCTACTGGCCGACGGCGGTTACAAGGAGATTACGGGTAGCCCATGAATAAAGTTTCGATCGCTCAAAACGCACGGGTTCCCGGCAAATAGCTGGTTGCTACCGGTGCAGGGAGTAGGTGACCTTCAGGACCAGCGACTTGTTGGCGCGGCCGTCGAAGACGCCGTCCGTGTAACGGGTCTCGTTGTAGACCAGGAACACGTTGTCGATGGTCCGGAAGATGTAGTTCACGCGGACCTGCGTGGCCGCCAGCTGTCCGGCGCTGTTGTATTGGGCAAAGGCCGAGGTCAGCAGGTTGGTGGAGAACGACACATTGGCGCGCAGGCCGAACAGGTGGGTCACAAACGCGCCCGGCGAGAGGCTCACGTCGTTGATTTGGTAGGTCGGGTTGAACGACAGCGTCTTGTTGGGCCGGAAATCGCCCGCGAGCGTCATCGTCTGCTTGGTGCCGTCGTAGAAGTCGCCCGCGCTGAGCGACACGTGGCCGCTGATCCTGCGGCCGTTGTAGGCGCGCAGGTTCACGGTCATGCCACTCCAGTTGTACTCGCCGACCGGCAACACGACTCCGGGGCCAATGGGGAACGGCCGCACCACCCGCTCGTAGCTTGCGAACGGCACAATCTCGACGCGGTCGCCGGTTTCAAACGCGGTCGCGAACGTGAACGAGCTCTCGCGGCTCCGTAGCACGCGCTCGTGGTCGTGGTACCACACGCTGTTCGGCGTCAGCTCGAACTGGCGGATGCGCCACCGCTTCGGCCGCGGCTTGAGTGACCCCCGCACGCCCATCAGCCGCTCGCGCGTCCGAACGAAGCCAATGCCGGGATTGAACCCCGGGTCGATGTCGATGTAGTTCGCGCCGGCCTCGACGAAATCGTCGCGCCACTCGGCGCCGACTTGTTTCGCCCATTGCGGCCTGGCCGCACCACCGGCGGCCCCGCTGCGATCGTCTTCCGACCGCGCTGCCAGCGCCATGACGTTGAAGTTGTTGAAGAACGTGAACCGCGCGTCGGCGCCCATCACGGTGTTGCGCGCGCCGCCGCCCTGCCGATTGGTGACGATGGCGCCGATGTAGGAGCGGCCGAGCACTTCCTTGCGCACGCGTCCGACGGTAAAGTTCTCGCCGGCCTGGCGATCGGTGTCGTCGGTCTGCGCACTGAGGACGCCGATGTCGAAGCCGCCGACCTTGCCGGTGAGCTTGCCGCCGACCGGAATCGTGATCGGAGTGCCCTGGTTCGAGAGGCCGATGTTGCGGCTGTAGAACAGCTCGAGCGGTGGCGGTCCGAAGTGCAGCAATCCGACGCCCATGCGCAGCGAGTCGGCGCCCTCGATGAAGAACTGGCGCTTCTCCGGAAAGAACAGGCTGAAGCGCGTGAGGTTCACCTGTTGCGCATCGACTTCGGTCTGCGCGAAGTCGGGGTTCACCGCCAGGTCGGCGGTCAGCGTTGAGGTGGCTTGCCACTTCAGGTCGTCGATGCCGATCTCGGTGATGCGACGGGTGCCGGCCGGCGTCGCCACGGCGTCGAGCGACTCGGCGCCGCCCAGGAAGTACGGCCGCAGGCGCACCCGCTCGGCCTGCTTGATGTCGGCCAGGCCGGCCAGGTGGCCAGCTTGCGACACGTTCTGGAACGCGTAATTCCGGCTCCAGCCGCTCCAGTAGGACATCTCGTTGCGGCGCTTGATCACGCGCTCGAAGTTGAGCCCCCACGTTTGCGCCGCGGCACCGGTGAAGCGCAGGATCTTGAAGGGGATGGCAATCTCGACCGACCAGCCGGTGTCGGTCAGCGTCGCGGCCGCGGTCCACTGCTCGTCCCAGTCGGCGTAGTAGAAGCGCGACTCGTTGCGCACCAGCGCATCGAACCGCGTGCCCCGCGGGTTGACGCGGAACACGAACGCGTTGCGGTGGTCGTGATAGGTGTCGAGCAGCACCGAGAAGGTGTCGTCGCTGTCGAGCGTGTTGTCGCGGCGCAGTTCAGACGCGCGAATCTCGGCCGGCAGGCTGTCGTCGAGCACGGCGCCGATGTAGAGGTGCGACTGGTCGTAGGCAATCCGGACGGTGGTCGGCTCGCTCGCCTCACGCCCCTCTTCTGGCTCGCGCTGCCTGAACCCGGAAATGATCGCGGCCTTCTGCCAGATCGGGTCGTCGAGGCGGCCGTCCAGTTTGGGAGGCGCGGTGACTTTCAGGGCTTGCGCCGTCGGCGCTTCAGGCGTTTGCGCCGGGGCCGCTGTTGAACTACCGAGGAGGCAAAGAGCAGTAATCAGGTATCTACGAACACACACGGGTTCACGAGCTTACCAGATGGCGGCAATCCCTCCACCTTTGCGCCAAGCGCTACGGTGGACAAGACGGCGGGATTGCCGCCACGAGCGACGTGGTCCGGCTAAAGCCGGACTCTACACTACGCTGCAATCCGGCTAAAGCCGGACTCTACTTGGGCTCAGACGAGGGCGGGACGATGCCCTTGAGGCGCATGTAGGTTACGAGGTTGCCGTAGTGCTCGTTGACGTGTGAGTTGTTGAAGGCCAGCACCATCAGGCGCGGCTGCATGCCAAGGAACGACTTGGCCATCTCGGCACCCTTCGTGTCGTCCATGCTGGCCAGGGCCTGTTCACAGAACGCGAATGAATCAGCCAGCGCCTTCTGCAGGGCCGCCTTGCCCGTAACGCTCTTCTCAATGCCGGTCTGGCCGGTCGGCTTCATGCCGCTCGCGGCGCCGCAAATGCCGTTGTTGCCGTCGGCGATGTGCGCAATCAGCTGGCCCAGGCTGCGGACCTCCGGCGTCGGCTTGAAGGCGTAGAGATCCTCCGGCACTTTCTCGGCGGTGCGGATTACCGGATTCTTGATCTGCGCAAGCTGCGCCTTCACGGCGTCGGTAAACGGGTTGGCCTGCGCAAAGGCCGCGACCGGCGAGAGGACGAGGGCCGCGAGAGCGACGGCCGTGAGCTGGCGTGTCATGATGGTAACTCCTTGGGTGAACGGGTAATTCCTGACCGACAGATTCTGCCACGGACCGGGCCTCTCCTGGCCGTGTTCGTGACGAGCGTCGTGACGGCCCTCACCGGCGCCTGCGCGCCGGTGCGAACGAGCGAAACCGCGGCGGTTTCGCCGCCGTCCGGGCTCCCGGTGCTCTCGTTCCTGAGCGAGTTCACCCGGCCCGCCGGCACAATCTACCCGCAACTGTCCGATAGTACCCGGTTCGGCAGCCTGTCCGGGCTGGCGTTCGACCAGGCGAGCGGCGACTGGCTTGCCGTGGTTGACGACCGCGCCGGCTCGCGCGTCGCGTGGCTGGCGATCACCGCGGCTGGCGGCCGGCTGGCCGTGACGCCGCGGCGGATGCAGGCACTGACGGCCGGTCCCGGCGTTGATCAACGAATCGTGACCCAGGCCGATCTCGAAGCCATCGTCGCGTTGCCTGACGGCACGTTCCTGATGAACGAGGAAGGGCACGTCGCCGAGGAAGGCGTGTGGCCGCCGGCGATCCTGCGCGCGACTCGTGACGGCGTGGTGACCGAGGTGATTGCGTATCCGCCGGAATTCCAGGTCAGCACCGACGGCAAGACCGGCATTCGCGACAACCAGGGATTCGAGGCCCTCACGCGGACGCCTCGTGGCCGCCTGATTGCCGGACTCGAGCAGCCGCCGATCGACCGACCGGTGACCTCGTTCGACCGCGGCGGTGAGGGACGGCTGATCGAGTTCGAGCCGAGCGGCGCCACGTTTCGCCCGGGACGGCAGTGGCGTTACGAGTTGGCGCCGACGCCACGGTCCGAGCGCTTTCCGACCGTGTGCAGCGATGGTGAAAATGGGTTGGTCGAACTGCTGGCCCTCACCGAGACGCTCTTGCTTGCCCTCGAGCGCGCGTGCCTGATGACGGCCGACCGCTCGGCGGTGTTCAATCCCATCCAGCTGTTCACCGTCAACCTTTCGGGGGAGACCGCGGCCAAGACGTTGCTGCTGGATCTGTCCACGGTGATCCCCTCGCTGTCGCCGGCGCTGGCCCGGCTCGACAACTTCGAGGGACTCGCGTTTGGTCCGCCGGTCAACGGTGCGCGAACCCTGCTGCTGATGTCGGACGACAACTTCCGCAAGACGCAGTACACGTCGTTCCTGCTGTTCGCGATGAAATAATCGTTCGGAGAGCGACGGCTTTAGCCGTCGCTGGGAAGGGCGATGGCGAAAGCCATCGCCCTCCGAACGTCTCTACTCTACGAACTTGTACCCGACACCCCGCACCGTGAGCAGGTGCTTCGGCTTGGTCGGATCCACTTCCAGGTACCGTCGCAACCGCACGATGAAATTGTCGATGGCGCGCGTGTCGGTGTCCTCGTGCAGGTCCCACACTTCCTCGAGAATCGCCTTGCGCGACACCGCCCGGCCGGCGTTGCGCACCAGGTACTGCAGCAGGTCGCTCTCCATCTGCGTGAGCTGATACTTCTTGTCGCCGACTCGCAGCTCCAGCGCCTCGAGATCCAGCGTGCGCCCGGCAAACGTCAACTGCTCGTGCTCGTGCTGATCCTGCTGCAGCCACTGCCGGCGTCGTAGCAGCCCGCGCAACCGCGCCAGCAGAATCTGCAGCTCGAATGGTTTCGGCAGGTAATCGTCGGCGCCGGCCTCGAAGCCTTGCAGCACGTCGGCCGGACGGCTGCGCGCGGTCAGCATCAGCACCGGCACGAAATGCCCGGCCGTCCGCAACTCTTTCACCACCTCGAAGCCATTGCGCCCCGGCAGCATCACGTCGAGCACGACCGCGTCGTACAGGGCGCGATTGGCCAGCAGCCGCTCGAGCGCCGCCTGGCCGTCGCCGTCCACGTCGACCGTGTGTCCCTCAGCCTCGAGGTTGAAGCGAAGGCCGTCGGCCAGGTGCACCTCGTCTTCGACGATCAGTATTCGACTCATGCGCGCGACCGGGGCAGTTCCAGCGTGAAGGTCGCGCCCTTGCCTTCACCCAGGCTTTCGGCGAACACGCGGCCGCCGTGCGCCTTGGCGATTGAGCGGACGATGTAGAGGCCGAGGCCGGTGCCCTTGACCGTGGTGCCGCGCGGCTGGAAGCGGTAGAAGCGGCTGAAGATGCGGCCGAGCTGCGCCTTCGGAATGCCGGCGCCGTGGTCCTTGACGCGCACCCACGCCGAGTCGGGCGTGGCGCCCACCGCCTGCACCACCACCCGCGGCGTCTGGCTCGAGTACTTCACGGCGTTGTCGAGCAGGTTGAGAATGGCGGTGCGCAGCTGGTCGACATCGCCTTCGACCACGAGCAGCGTGTTGGCCTCGTAGTCGGCGAGCGTGATCGCGCTCGGCGGCAGGTTGTGGCGCATGCGCGCGGTGTCAACGCAGTCCTGCACCAGCCACACCAGGTCCACCGGCGCGCGATGATCGAGCTTGCGCTTCTGGCGGGCATGGCCGGCGCGCAGCACCTGCTCCACGGTGTGCTGCAGCCGCTCGGCGTCCTGCAGCATGATCCGGTAGAACTCCTTGCGCTGCGCGTCGCCGACGTCGCGCGACTGCAGCGTCTCCAGGTACAGGCGGATCGACGCGATCGGGGTCTTCAACTCGTGCGTCACCGAGTTGAGAAAGCTGTCCTGTTGTTCGGTGATGCCCATTTCGCGGACCAGGAACACCGTGTACACGATGAGGCCGGCGATGATGAGGCTGAAGGTGGCGACACCGAGAACGAGCGGCGCCAGGCGCCGCCCGTTCACGATAATCCAGCCGATGTTGAGCGTGACCGCCGCGGCGACGAGCACGACGCAGAGGACGACGAAGACGATCGACGCGGTCTGTCTGCGAGTCATGACGCCGGGTTCATTTTTCGGCCGTTGACCTGCCCACGTCAACCGCCATCGAAAAATGAACCCGGCGTCTTAATTACGCTGCTTCGACTTCCAGCTCCTGGCGGACCTTGGCGACCTTGACGTCCCAGGCCAACCCAACCGCCTGCATGGCGCGGATCGCAATCCAGTTCATGTCGAACTCGTACCAGGCCAGGCCGTGGCGCGCCGACACCGGGTGCGCGTGGTGGTTGTTGTGCCAGCCCTCGCCGAACGAGAGCAGCGCCACCCACCAGCTGTTGCGCGAATCATCCTTGGTCTCGAAGCGGCGCGAGCCCCACATGTGGGTCGCCGAGTTCACGAGCCAGGTGGCGTGCAGCAGGAACGTGGTGCGGAAGAACGTGCCCCAGAGGACATACGCAATGCCGCCGAAGTACAGCAGGGCGAGGCCGACGACCACTTGCGTCACCCAGTGCCACTTGCTCATGAACACGTGGAACGGGTCCTTGCACAGGTCCGGCGCATAGCGGCGCAGCACGTCGGTGTCGTGGTGCATGCCCTTGCCCATCAGGATCCAGCCCATGTGCGCCCAGAACGCGCCTTCTTTTGGCGTGTGCGGATCGCCGTCGTGATCCGAATGCTGGTGGTGAATGCGGTGCGTGGCGACCCAGAAAATGGGTCCGCCCTCGAGCGCCAGCGTGGCGCAGGTGGTGAGGAAGTACTCCATCCACTTGGGCGTCTTGTAGCCGCGATGCGTCAGCAGGCGGTGATACGCCATGCCGATGCCGAGCGAGCCGGCCACCCACCACAGGAAAATCGCCATCAGGATGGCGCCGAGGTCGATATACCAGAACGCCGCGACGGCGCCGATGTGGAACGCGACCATCGCAATAAAGGTGATCCAGTTAATGCCGTGAGCCGCTTTGCGGCCATAAATCTCTGTCACAGGAACCATGCCAAGGACAGTAACAGGCCGTCGTCTCGGGCACTGTAATAGTTGTGTCATGGCTTTAAACAGCTATTACCCAACGACTTAATGATATTGTTTATACCAATATATGGGCATGACATCCCTTGAGCGCGAACTCAAACGCGGCAGCGCCGAGTTGCTGATTCTCGCGCTGCTCGAAGAGCAGGAACGGCACGGGTACCAGATCAGCCAACTGATCGCCGAACGCAGCGATGGCGCCATTACCTTTCACGCCACCTCGCTCTATCCGACGCTCTACCGCCTCGAAGACAAGGGACTGATCGAAGGGCGCTGGGTTGAAAAGGGTCACCTTCGCCAAGGCTACGATGACCAGGCCGGGACGCGCCGCCGCCGCTACTACCGGCTCACGCCCGGCGGCCGCGGTGTGCTGGCGAAGCAGCGGGCGATCTGGGAAACGTTTTCAGCGGCGTTGACCCGCGTCGCCGGAGTGCGCGATATCTAACAGTTGAAAGTTGAAGAGTTGGTAGTTGGTAGTTGCAGTTTTAAGTTTTCAAGTTCAGGAACTGCAACTGAAACTGCAACTCTCAACTGAAACTTCCAACTATCAACTCGTCAACTTTCAACTTACCGCAGCACGTAGCGTCGCCACGTCTCGACGATGGCGCGGTCCGGTCCACCTAGCGATTGGTGGCGCTCGACGTAATTGCGGAAGCGGGCGAGGTTGTTGTCGCTCAACCCCTTGTCCTGCACGTGCATGCGGTACATCACCTGGATGGCGATGAACAATAACGGCTGGTCGTCGTTCTTGGTGTGGTCGAGCAGGTCGACGAGCTTGGGCAGCGCGCCGCTGTAGTCGCCGATCATGGCCAGCGCGGTGGCCTCGCGGCGAATGCGGTCGGTGTCCCGGGCCCACGCGGACGGCGCCTCTTCCAGCAGGTCGGCCGCCTGCCGTCCGTCGCCGATGCGCAGCAGGGCATCGACCAACGCCGGGTAAACCGCGCCAGGATTCTCGCTGAGCAGCGCCACCTGCCACGCTCCCACGGCTTCGCGGTCGCGGCCGAGCGCGGCGTGGGTGGCGCCCAGGTAGAACGCCGCGCCGAGGAAGTCGGAGGCGCCCTTCAGCGTTTGCTGGAAGTAGGCCGCCGCCTGCGGCACCTGTCCCTTGTTGAGCGCGTCCAGGCCGCGCACGAACGCCAGGTTCAACTCATCGTCCGGGGTGGCGCCCGGTGCGTCCGGCGGCGTGAACTGGCCGGCGCGCGCGCGTTCGATCACCGCCTCTACTTCAGGCGACGGGGGGTGCAATGAGGCGAGGCCGTCGAGGAACGGCGTCACCACGTTGGGCACGAGCACGGTGTCGCGAACGAAGCGCGGCACCGGCGCGAAGATCTTGACCTCGGCCGGTGGTGGCGGCGGCGCGTCGGGATCTAGCGGCACCCGCGCATCAATGGCCGGCTCGGTCGTGGCAGCGGCCACCGGCGCCAGCAGGAACGGCCGCGACAGGCGCAACTCGGGCTGGCCGGGCGCCTTGAGAATGGCGCGCGCGATGTATTCGCCCGGCGGCAGCACACCCAGCCGCAGCGTGGCGGCAAACGCGCGCAGGTTGTTCGACCGCATGGCCTGGCGCGCCTCGACGCTGACCAGCGCGGCGCCGTCCACGGCGTCGGCGATCTCGATCGTGGCTCGCGAGCGGCCCAGCAGGGTGGTGTCGCTGCCGCTCATCTCGACCATCGCGGTGAGCGTTTCGGTATCGATCAGGCCCGTTGGGCGCGGCCGCGGCAACTCGCCGCCATTCGGCGCCTGCGGCACCAACATCAGGTCGGAGGCGTTCAGCCCGCCGCCCATGCGCGAGAGCCGCGCGTTCACGGTGTGATGCACACTGCCGGCGCGCCCGGTGTCGTCGATCGCCGCGACGCGCAGGGTGTATTCACCAGGATCGAGCAGGAGCGATGTCAGGATCAGCCGGGGCGAGGCGCCGCGCACGCTGGCCGGCGCCAGCGAGGTCATGCCGGCGCGGCTGAAGATGGCCTTGTCGTTCTTATCGACCACGATCACGCCGATCGGCAATTCCTTCTCGGTGGTGGCCGGGTCGCCCAGCTCAGCGCTGATCACGACGCGGACCTTGGCGCTGGCGGCGTCGATGCTGGTATAGCTGGCCACCCGCATCGGCAACGCGCGACTGGGCATGGGCTGCCGCAGCACGTCGGCCACCTGCTCGAGCGGCGTCATCGCCGCGACCGCCTCGGCCCTGGTGGCCTCGGTCTCGCGCAGCACGAAGGTCGGCCGCGCCCGCACCGAGAGGCCGCGCGTCTTGACCTGCACGCGGATGCGATGTTCCTTGCCGCGGCGATCGGCCTCGGTCGGCTCGAAGCCGAGCAGGTAATAGCCCGACAACTCGCGCCCGAGGCGTTCGAAGGCGCTGGTCGCCCCGGCGTTTACCGTCGCCAGCGTGCCGCGCGTCTGTTCAGCCAACTGCTCCAACCCTTCAGCCAGCAGCCCATCGTCGAAGAAGCGCGACACCCCCGGCGCGGACGAGTCGTCCACGTCGAAGTACGACTGGCCGGGCCGGACGACGTGGATGGTGGCGCGGGCTTCGGCGGCGCGACGGCCGATCTCGCGCATGTTGTTGCGATCGCGGGCGACGAACATGCCCTCGGAGATCAGCACGATGTTGATCGGCGTCTTCAACTGGGCGAGGCCCTTGAGCAGGCCTTCGAGCGCCGAGATGGTCATGCGCGTGCGCGAGCTCGTCTCGATCAGCATGGCGCGCGCGTCGGCCTCGACGGTGCCGGCGCAGGCGTCGAGGCCGGGGCCGGTTTCGCCCTGGCACTCGCGGGCGATTGCCTGCTGCCAGGTCGAGTCGTCGTTGGTCTCGAGCGCCCACGCTTCGCTGATGTTCACCTTGGTCATGCCGACGCGGTTGCTGAGGCTGCCGTTGACCCTGAGCAGGGCGTCGGTCACGCGCTTGCGGTCGGTGGTGAACTCGACGTTGCCGACGCCGAGCGGCAGCCGCGCCAGGCCGACCAGGTCGCCGGGCGCCAGCCGTTCGAACAGCGACTGCGCCGTGCGCAGCACCGACCGGGACGAGGCGACTCGGAGGTTGCCTTCGTCAACCGCGAACAGCAGCAGGCGGCCCGTGGTGGCGGTGTCGTTCGAGCTGAAGCCGGTCTCGCGCGGCGTCGCCGGCGAGGTGTTGGTGGGGACCGTCGAGATGAACTGCACCGACTGGATCGGCCGCGGCTGGCCGTTGACCTGCAGCTCGAAGTCGGCGGCCGTGAGCGTCGGCACCGGCTTGGCATCGCGATCGACGACGTTGACGTCGACGAGCACGATCTCGGTCTGGGTTTCGAACACCGGGCGCGGGGTTTGCGGTTCTGGTGGCGCGGCCGGCTGCTGCGCGCCGAGCGTCAGCGCGCCCATTACGCAGGCCATCACGACGCCGGAAAGTATGCGCGTGGCTGTCATGCTAGGACCCCGGCGCGCGATAACCCTGGCGCGCGCGCACTTCGTAGTCGGTGCCGGGCACCTCGATCTTGACCTCGCGCCAGGCGCCATCCCGCCTGGGGTTGGTCGATTCGTACCCGAGCATGTACTGGTTGGACAGTTCCTCGAGGATCTCGGTGAAGGGCTGGTCAAGCTGATCGCTGCGCTCCACGAACAACGCGCGCCCGCCGCTCAGGTTGACCATGCGCTCGATGCCCGACTTGAGTTGTGCCTCCCTGACGCCGCGGCCGAGCGCCACCATGAACAGCGTGGCGTCGTTGGCGCGGACCGCCTTCTCGACCGCGTTGATGGTGGCGTGGCTCGAGCGGTCGTCGCCGTCGCTGAACACCACCAGCACGCGGCGGCCGGCGGCGCGCGACAACTGCTGTACCCCTCGCACGATCACGTCGTAGAGCGCGGTGCCGCCCCAGGGCGCCAGCCGATCGACGGCCCGCGTCCGCTGCGCCACGCTGGTTTCGCGGCGGGTGAGCGTGAACATGTTGTCGTTGAAGGCGACCAGCGTGACCTGGTCTTTCGGCCCGAGCGCGCCCAGGAATTTCTTGACCGCGTTCTTCAGCTGCGGCATGGCCGGCGTCATGCTCTCGCTGACGTCGATCGCGACCACGATCTCGAGCGGGGACCCTTCCGCCGAGAAGTGCCCGAGCACCTGGGGCTTGCCGTCCTCGAGCAGCCGGAACGCCGTCGGCGGCAGGCCCGCGACGAAGCGGTTGTGGTCGGTCACGACGGCGGTGACCTGGACCACTTCGACATTTACCTTCTCGACTTGCTCGAGCCCCTTGGTGCGCGCGCTGGCGACCATGCGGCCGCCGCCAATCAGGTTGGCGACGACGCGAAAGACGTGTGGGCGAATTTCGTCGCCGGCATCCCACATGCACTCGGCGGCAATCGGATCCAGCACGTTGCACACCTGCTTGCCGTCGGCAAAGAACAGCAGCTGCGCGACGCGGGTGGCCAGCATCTTCGGACGGATCTCGGCCTTGAGCAACGTCGGGCCGCTCACATAGAAGTCGGGCTCCGGCGACACGATGTGGAGCTCGAGCCCTGGCGGCGGCGCCGGCGGTTCCTGGGCGGAGGCGACGAACGAGAGCGCCGCGAGCAGGACAATCAATCGAACCATGGTTACAAGCCGCTTACGAAATACGTAACAGGGGAGCAGGTCCGGTTTCACTGCGAACGTAGCGGGCCGTTGCCGGCCAGCGCCGCCACGTAATCTTCTACCCGCGACGGCGAAAGCGCCAGTGCTTGTCGCGCCATGGCTGGCCAGTCGTCCGGGAAGCGCGCCGAGACGTCGTGCCAGTAGTCCTGGGCGGCAAACGTCAGCAGGGACGGCACCAGTCGTCCCGGCAATTCAAGACGCGCGGTCTCCAGGATCAGCCGGAGGACCAGGTCCGGGGACTGGGTAGCCATCACGCCGCCTTCGGGCCGGCCGCCGAAGTCTTCCCACTCCGACGCCCGCGGCATGGCGGTCACGAGGCGGCCGGTCAATCCCTCCGAATACACGCCCCATCGGTCGAGTTCTGCCTGGCTCAGCTCGGGCTTGCCCAGCCACATCAGGTCGCGCAGGGCAAACTGCGCGGCAATCGACTCGGGCGATCGGCCGGCGAGCCACGCCAGCGTCTCGCGAATGCCCGCCGACAAATGCGCCTCGGCGGCCAATGCCTGCAGCGCCGGAAAATTACCGGCCGCGACGACCACGCGGCGGCGACCTCGCGCGATCGCCTCGACAATGCGATCGCGACCCGCGTCGGTCAACTCGCCGGCGTTCATCGCAAAGATGGTACGAGCGATGCTGAGCTGATCGTTCAGGTTGATCGTCGGCTCCACCGGCATCTCGTTGTCGGTGAGACGACGCAGCGCCAACCGCGCCAGGCTGAGGTCGAGGCCGAGCAACGACCCCTGGACGCGCCAGGGCTGGCCGTCGCCTACCTGTTCGCGCGGCAGCGCCCACGCCCGGCCCGGTTGTCGCGACCCGGCCGGCGCATCCAGCCCGAAGTCGTGGCGCGCGATGAGGTCGGCGCCAAGCATCGCCTGACCCTCGGGGTCGCCGAGCGCCGGCGCATAGACCAGGGCCAGTAGCGCGACCGCCAACTCGCCGGGCCGCCCCGAGGCGAGGGCCGCATCGAGACCGGGCGACTCGAGCTGTTCGCGCACGGCCAGAATGCGCTGATGCTCGGCGGCGGCGAGGTCGAGCCGATACTGCAGGCCTTCCCACTCGATCGCCGGCAAAGCAGTTTCGACGCCGGGCCCGGCCAGCGCCTGCAGAATCTTCGACTCGTATGCGGTCTTTCCGGTCCACCGATCGGGCCGGACGAGCGGCGGAATCGCGTCGATGAATGCGGTTGTGAGCCACCCCGCGATGGCCGGCACGGGCGGCCGGTCGCGATCGACGGCATCGGCCAACGACAGCAGCAGTTGCTCGGCGGCGGCGGCGCTCAGGGCACCCGAGACGCGCGCCCGCTCGACGAGAGCCACGACGCCCTGGAATGCCGCCAGGTTCGCCCGGCGTTCGCGGCCGGGACGTTGGTCGAGCCGCTGCGCGGCTTCGATCACGCGGGTGTAGCTGCGCGGCGCCCGAACGCCGATGCGGTCGAGCGTGACCAGCAACGCGTGAAAGCGGCGGTAGTTGGTGAGCGCCATCAGCACGTCCCCGGCATCGGCCTCGGCGGCGGCGCCAAAGACCGTTTGCGCGAAGCGCACCGTCTCGAAACGCTCGCGGCGCTCGCGCGACGGCGTCGACGCGATCTGCGCGGCCAGCCACGTCAGCGTGATGGGCGCGGCCGGCGTGCGGCGCACGGCCTCGGCCTCGCGGCGTGACAGGCCGGTGCGATCGAACACCGCCTCCCACAGCCACTGCGAGCTCGGAGCCGCCACCTGTCCGTTGGCGACTTCGATCTGGGTCGCGACCATCCACGGATCAGCGACGCTCCGCATGAACGGGTGTTCCTCGATCTTCCAGTTCTGGTCGCCGGCGCGGAAGGCCTGGAGCATGGCCCGTGTCTGTTCGATCTGCGCCTCGACCGGACCGGGCCCCAGCACGGCGGCAAGACGGTCGGGGCTCATCAAGGCGGCGGCGCCGTACAGCCAGGCCAGGCGGCCTGCATCGCGCACCAGCAAGGCACGGATGAATTCGGCCGGTCGCGCCACCTTCTCGCCGGCGAGGGCCTCCCAAATTGGCACCGCGGCCGCGCCACCGGGCACCACGATGCGGCCGCTTTCGATCCGCAGGCCCCGTGCCGCGGTCGTGTACGCGCCGGGCGCCGTGCGCACCAGCCAGCGCAGCAGCCCGCGGTCGTCGTCCAGCCACTTGCGCAGCGAGGCGTCGGCGGCCAGCGTGGCGGCACACACGAGCAGAGCGGGACGGTTCGCGAGCAGGGCGGGGAACAGGTCTGCCCGCCCCCGCAGGTCGAGTACATCGCGCCAATGGTCGGCGGAGAGAGGTGCGGCGATGGTGATGGAGGTGGAGCCGGGCGGGGATTGTGGCGGCGGCGCGCCCGGGGCGCCCGGCGGACCGAGCACCGACGTCAACAAGCGCGCGACGGCCCCGCGGTCGGTGCCCTGGCCGTGCAATCCGCGCGCGAGGATCGCGAGCGCCACCCCGCGTTCTTCGGGCTCGAGGCCGAGCGCCGTGTAGGTCGCGGTGCCGCCGGTGACGGGCAGGTCGAAAAAGCCTGGGACGGGCGTCGGCGAATCGGGGTCGCGGGCCGTTTGGGGCGGCAAAACGCTGACAACCACGAGCGCCAGGACCAGGAGCCGACTCAAGTCCACACTTATACCGCAACCCTGCCGCGCTCCAATCCGTCAAAGCCCCCATGAACATCGATGACCTTCGCCAGGATCTTCGTCATTCGGTTCGCGGCCTGCTGCGCGCCCCGGCCTTTACCATCATCACGATCCTGACGCTGGCCCTCGGCATTGGCGCCAACACCGCCATCTTCTCGATCGTCAACGGCGTGATCCTGCGTCCGCTGGGCTATCCCCAGCCCGACCAGTTGATGTACCTCACCACGCAGTTTCCGGCGTTCGGCTTCCTGCAGTTCTGGGTGTCGCCGCCCGAGTATTTCGAGTTCCGCGAGATCAACCAGTCGTTTTCGTCGGTTGGCGCGTTTACGACCGGCGAAGTGAACCTGACGGCCGGCGACCGGCCGCTGCGGGTCCGGTCGGCGTCGGTGGATGACCAGCTGATGACGGCGCTGGGGGTCCAGCCGATCCAGGGCCGGTTGTTCGGCAAGGGCGAGACGGACCTGACGGGCCCGCCGCCGCAACCCGGCGCGCCACCGCCGCAGCTGCCGGCGGTGCTGCTGCTGTCGCACGGCCTGTGGCAGTCGGCGTTTGGCGGGCGGCCCATGGTCGGCGAGCTGATCGAGGTGAACGGCATGCGCCGCGAGGTGATCGGCATCATGCCGCCAGGCGCCGATGTCATGGACAACCGCACCGAGATCTGGATGCCGCTCGGGCTCAATCCCGGCAACCGCCAGAACCGCGGCAGCCACTTCCTGTACCTGATCGGCCGTCTCAAGGACGGCGTGACGCCGCAGGCGGCGCAGATCGAACTCGAGGCGTTGATCCAGAACTGGGGCGAGCGCGTCGGTGTGAAGAGCCGCCACGTGTTTGCGCCGCTGCCGAAGACCGCGGAGGAGCGCAAGACCAACTTCGGCCACATCCTGCAGATGAAGCCGGTGCAGGACGAAGTGATTGGCAGCGCCAGCCGTTCGATCTGGGTGCTGCAGGCCGCCGTCGGCTTCGTGCTGCTGATTGCCTGCGCCAACCTCGCCAACCTCCTGCTCGCGCGCGCCGAGACGCGCCATCGCGAGTTTGCGGTCCGCACGGCGCTTGGTGCCGGCCGTGGCCGGTTGCTGCGGCAGTTCATGACCGAGGGCGTGCTGCTGTCGATGGCCGGCGGCACGCTGGGCTTGATCTTCGCGCAAGCCGGTGTGGCGGCGCTGCTGCGCGCCTACCCGAACAGCCTGCCGCGCACGAGCGAAGTGACGGTCGATCCGCTGGTGTTGATCTTCACGTTTGGCGTGTCGATTGCCACTGGCATCATCTTCGGCTTCGCGCCGATCATGCATACGCGCGTGCAGGGCCTCGTCACCGCCCTCAAGGAGGGCGGCGCCAAGGGCGCAACCGGCGCGGCGCGCCACCACGTCCGCCGCGGCCTGGTGATGGTGGAAGTGGCGCTGGCGGTGATGCTGGTGATCGGCGCCGGGCTGCTGCTGCGCACCGTCTACAACCTGTCCACCGTCGACAGCGGCTTCGATCGATCGCGGCTGGTCACCTTCTCACTGACGCTGCCGACGGCCAACTATCCGCAGCCAGACGCCCGCGGCCAGATGTACCAGGGCATTCTCGAAAAGCTGCGCGGGCTGCCCGGGGTGCAGGGCGCCAGTGCCATGTCGGGGCTGCCGCCAAACCGTCCGCTCAACGCCAACGATACCGACATCGACAACTACACGGCGCCGCCCGAAGGGCCGTTCGAGAACATCGACTACTACCAGCAGGTGATGACCGACTACTTCGAGACTATGGGCATTCCGATTGTCCAGGGACGCGGCTTCCAACCAAGCGACGCCGCCTCGGCCGGCCTGGTCGCGATCGTTAACGAAACGCTCGTGAACACCTTCTGGAAAGACCAGAACCCGATTGGCCAGCGCCTGCGCCCGAGTTCGCAGCTGGGCGACAAGGCGCCGTGGTTCACGGTGATCGGTGTGGCCAGGGACGTGAAGCAGGGCGGGGTGGACCAGAAGACCGGCCACGAGTTCTATGCGCTCGTCGACCAGGTGGCCACCGCCGGCCCGCCGTTCAATTTCGTGCCCGGCACGATGAACATGGTGCTGCGGACGACGCTGCCCGCCGCGTCGCTGTCGCAAAGCATCGAGGGGGTCATTCGCGAAGCCGACCGCACGGTCCCGGTCGTCCGGCTCCAGGAAATGAACGCGGTGTTTGACGAGGCCATCCGGCGGCCGCGGCTGCTCGCGCAGTTGCTCGGCGCGTTTGCCGGGCTGGCGCTGCTGCTGGCGGCGATCGGCACCTACGGCGTGTTGTCCTACATGGTGGCGGAACGCCGCCGCGAAATCGGCATCCGCATGGCGCTTGGCGCCGATCAAGCAAGCGTGATGGGGCAGGTGCTGAAGCAGGGCCTCACCCTCACCACGATCGGCATCGTCGCCGGGCTGGCCGGCGCGTTCGCACTCAATCGCCTGATCGCGTCGCTGCTGTTCGGCGTGCAGCCCACCGATCCCACGACACTGGTGGCCGTGACTGCGACGATCACGCTGGTGGCTGCCGTCGCCTGCTGGATCCCCGCCTGGCGCGCGTCGCGCGTCGATCCGAACGTTGTGCTGCGCGACGACTAGTCGCGTGGCGCGGTACGGAGGGCCGGGACTTTAGTCCCGGCCGCAGTA
Organism: Acidobacteriota bacterium; assembly: GCA_030697165.1. Taxonomy (NCBI): domain Bacteria; kingdom Pseudomonadati; phylum Acidobacteriota; species Acidobacteriota bacterium. The sequence goes on along the minus strand of JAUYQQ010000013.1, from coordinate 192,849 downwards.
TCATGATCGGCACATGGATCGACGATCTCTGCTGAAGTTCGGCGGCATGGCCGCCGTCGGATTCGCCACCCAGGCGTGCGCCCCTCGCGCGGCCGCCAAGCCGCCCGTCACCGCGCCGCTGCGGCCGCCAGTTCGCCTGCCGCTCGTGAACGTGGCCTGGGACCGCGTGATCCGCACCACCATTGGGCTGCGCCCGTTTCGGCCGTCGGGGTTTGTCCTCAAGGCCGCGACCCTCGACAGCAAGACCATCATCCACAACTTCGGCCACGGCGGCTCGGGCATGTCGCTGTCCTGGGGCACCGCGTCGATGGCCACCGACCTGGCGATGGCGCACACCGAGCGGACCGCCGCGGTCATGGGCTCGGGGGTCGTCGGTCTCACAACCGCCCGCGAACTGCAGCGTCACGGCTTTGCGGTGACGATCTACGCGGCGACGGTGCCGCCGGACACCACCTCGAACATGTCTCTGGCCGGTTGGACGCCGACCTCGGGGCTGGTGGACTTCAAGAGCCGCTCCGCCGAGTGGGACGAGCAGTTCCGGACGGCCGTGCGCATTGCGTATCGACGCCTGCAACTGCTGACCGGCCCGAAGTACGGCATCACCTGGATCATGAACTACGCGCCGACCGACAACGAGATGGCGGCGCGTGGCGGCAACGTGCTGATGCCCGACGACATCCCCAACCCGCGGGTGCTGTTGCAGCCCGGCGAGCACCCGTTTCCCACCAAGTATGCGATCGAGCGCCCCGAGATGCGGATCGAGCCTTCGATTTATCTCGACGCGCTGATGAACGACTTCCTGCTCTGGGGCGGCAAGGTCGTGATCCGCAAGTTCGAGACGCCGCGCGACGTCACCACCCTGCGCGAGAACCTGATCATCAATTGCACGGGACTGGGCGCGAAGGCGCTGTTCAACGATCCTGAACTTACGCCGCTGAAGGGGCAGCTGAGCATCCTGGTGCCCCAGTCGGAGGTCAACTACTCGACCAGTGGCGGCGGCCGGGCGACGGCGACGCCCGAGGCCGGGTTCATCCACATGATGCCGCGCTCGGACGGGATCGTGATGGGAGGCACCTCGATCCGTGACGACTGGACGCTGACCGTGGACGAGAAAGAGCGTCAGCGCATCGTCGAGGCGCACATCTACCTGTTCAACTCGATGGGGGGGTCGACGCGGACGTAAGGTGGGCGGCGGCGAACGCCCACTGATCCGCTTTTTCCTCAATCAACTTGTCGGTGGGGCGGTAGCCGTGTGAGCCCTGGGTCTCGACGCGGATCAGCGTCGGCCGGTCGCACCCCTGCGCCGACTGCAGCGCCGCCGTGAACTTGAACGAGTGGCTGGGCACGACCCGGTCGTCGTGATCGGCGGTCGTGACGAGGGTCGCCGGGTAGCAGGTGCCAGCCCTCAGGTTGTGCAGCGGCGAGTAGTTGAACAAGAACGGAAACTGCGCCGGATCCGAGGCGGAGCCATACTCGGTGGCCCATAGGCGTCCGCCGGTGAAACGGTCGTAGCGCAGCATGTCCATGACGCCGACCGCGGGCATCGCGACCGCGAACAGGTCGGGACGCTGTTCCATCACCGCGCCCACCAACAGGCCGCCGTTCGAGCCCCCCATCATTCCGAGTCGTGACGGGCTGGTATAGCGTTCGCGAATCAGTTGTTCCGCAACGGCAATGAAGTCGTCGAACACGTTCTGCTTCTTCTCGAGCGACCCGGCGAGGTGCCACGACTCGCCGTATTCCGCGCCACCGCGCATGTTGACCGACACGAAAATGCCGCCCAGCTCGAGCCAGGCTGGGACGTCGGGCCGATAGCCGGGCAGGACGCTGATCGAGAAGCCGCCGTAGCCGTACATCATCGTGGGATGCGAGCCGTCGAGCACGAGGCCCTTGCGCGCCGTGAGAAAGAACGGCACGCGCGTGCCATCCTTCGACGAGGCAAACAGGGCGCGGGTCTCGTAGCGCGAGGCGTCGATTGGCGACACGGGCGGTTCAAACGCGCGCAGCAACTGCGTGTCGGCGTCGTAGTGATGCACGGTGCCAGGCACGAGTGGAGAGCTGAAGCTCACCCACACATCCGGGGCGGCGGCGCGGCCCTCGAGTGCCGCGACCGTTCCGACACCGGGAAGAGCGAGGTCGCCTTCGGGCCGGCCGTCCAGGCCGAACACGCGCACGCGGCTCTGCACGTGATCGAGGTAATGCACGATCACCCGGCCGCCGGCGATGACGGCGCCTTCGATCGCCTGGTCCTGTTCCGGGACCACGGTCTTCCAAGCGGCGGGGGCGGGGTCTTCCAGGTCGATGGCGATCACGCGGCGGTTGGGTGCGTCCTTGTCGCTGCGGAGGTAGATCCGTGAGCCGTAGGCGCCGATTGGCGAGTACTCGGCGTCGAGGGTCTCGACCACCGGGACAATCGTGCCCGCCCGCCGCGGCCGATCGCCCAGTTCCAGGTAGTGCAGCTGGTTGTTGTGGTCGGCGCCGCGGTAGGTGCGAATGAGCAGGTACCGGCCGTTCTCGGTGACCGTGCCATTCACAATCCACGCGGGGTGATCGAGTCGCTGGTAGACTAGCTCGTCATCCGCCTGGGGCGTGCCGAGCCGGTGATAGTAGATAGCCTGGCCCGAGAGCGCGGCTTCGAGCACCTTGTGCGACGGCGGCTCAGGGTAGCGGGAATAGAAGAAGCCGCGCGAGTCGCGGGTCCACGACAGGTCCGAAAACCGGACCCAGTGCACTTCGTCTTCACGATCGTGGCCGGTTACCAGATCGCGGATGCGAATCGTCTCCCAATCCGCGCCGCCCCTGGCGCAGGCGTACGCGAGCAGCGTCGCGTCCGGCGATGGTGCGTAGTGCGCGAGCGAGACCGAACCGTCTGGCGACAGGACATTGGGATCGAGCACCAGCGTGGGCTCGCCGTCCACGCCCCGGCGCAGGTAGACCGGCGCCTGTCGCTCCAGCCCACTGTTGCGCGAGTAGAACAGCGTGCCGTTCTCGACGACCGGCACGCTGCTGCGCGAGTAGTTCCAGAGTTCGGTGAGCCGGCTTACGAGGGGCGCGCGGTGCGGCAGGCCGTCGAGGTGCGCGCGCGTGACCGCGTTCTGCGCGGCCACCCACTGCGCGACCTCGGGTGACTCGAGGTCTTCCATCCAGCGATACGGATCGGCGACCTGCGTCGCCCCGTACGCGTCAACGTCGTCGCCCCGCCGGGAGGGTGGATAAGAGACAACCCCCGTGCTCGAACCCTCGTGCTTGAACCCTGGTGATCGCACCGCCGTGATTGAACGCTTCTACTTCGCGCGCGCGAGATCGACCACGGCATCCCACGTGAAGCGGACAAAGCGATAGAGCTCGCTCTCGAGAATGCGCTCCTGGTCGCTGTGCGCGCCGAAGCCCTTGGGGCCGTCTTCGCTGTCGAGTGCGGGGCCAATGCCGTAGCACTGCATGCCCTTCTGGCGCAGGAACGCCATGTCGGTGGCGCCGGTGCTCATGGTCGGCAGCGTGATCGCCTTGTAGTGCTTGGTGATGTTGGCCTCGATCGCCTTGAAGGCGTCGGAGTCGAGCTTGGCGGTGGGCGTCGGCGGCCGGGTATCGCGCGCGCCGTAACTCACGTCCACCTGCGGGTCGTTCACCACCTGCTTCACCAGCTCGAGAAACTTGGCCGGGTCTTCGTCGGGCGCCAGGCGGGTGTCGATGGTCGCCGTGCCCTCGGACGGGATCACGTTGGTCCGATAGCCGCCCGAGATCATCGTCGGCGACAGCGACGTGCGCAACATCGACCAGTGGCTGGGCTCGTTCTTGCGCAGGTACGCGTCGGCCGGCCCCGAGATCTTGGGGTCGGGACTGAGGACGTCGCGATACCGCGCCGCCTCTTCGGGAGACGATACCGTGGCCAGCCGCTTGAAGTACGCGGCCGTGGTTTCGTTGATGCGCATGGGCGGCGTCCACGCCGCGATCGCGCCGACCGCCTCGCCCAGGTGGGCGAGGGCGTTGGTTTCGAGCGGGACCGAACCATGCCCGGCGACACCCTTGGCCGTGACCGTGATCGCCCGCGGGATCTTCTCCACGGTCTGGACGCGCGCGAACTTCACCTCACCCCCGGTCCGGGTGACGCCGCCGCCTTCCGCGTAGCAGAACTCGGCGTCGATCTCGGGCCAATGCTGGTTGGCCATGAACTGGATGCCCAGCCGCGACGAGCCTTCTTCGCCGGCCTCGATCAGCAGGATCACGTCGCGATCCAGCTTCACGTTCAGCCGCTTCAGCATCAGCATGGTCATCACGTTGGCGATGACGTTGTCCTTGTCGTCGACGGTGCCGCGGCCGTAGACGTAGCCGCCATCGCGGACCGCGCCGAAGGGCGGATGGGTCCACTTCTTCGGGTCGACGTTCACGGTGTCGCTGTGCCCCATCAACAGCAGGGGCCGCTGCTTGCCGCTGCCCTTGATCCGGGCCACCAGGTTGGGCCGGTGCGCTTCCATGGCGTAGGTCTGCACGGGAATGCCGTCGGCCTCGAGCACCTGCTTCAGGTACGCGACCACGTGATCCTCCTTGCCGGGAGGGTCGGACGAGTCCATCTTGAGGATGGCCTGGAAGTGGCGAAGGGTTTCTTCCTCGACCTTGGCCCAGTCGGGTGGCGCCGGATTCTGGGCGAGAAGCGAGGTGGAGAGCAGGGCGACCGCAAGCAGTGTGACGCGCATAGGCCGTAGCCTAACACGGAGGTTCAAGTACGGGGGTTCAAGCGCGGGGGTTCAAGCGCGGGGGTTCAGACACGAAGGTTCGAGAACTACCGAACAACCCCCCGGCGGGCGCGGACCTTGTAACTTGCGTTCGCGACCTTGACCCTGACCGTGTGCAGCTTGCCGTCGCCGCGGGTCGCGGGCGTGTAGCCGATCATGTACTGGTGATTCAGTTCTTCGGCAATGCGCTCGGTCGCCGGGCCCAGCTCGGTCGCGTTGCGAATGATCTCGGTGTAGCCGCCGCCCTGCGCGGTCAACTCGCCCAGCGTGTACTGGTTGATGCGCTGTGAGTTGCGGGCGTCGAGCGAGTCGATGCCGATGGCGTAGAGGAACACGTCGCTGCGCACCAGCTTGTACTTCAGCAGCGTCGGGGTGGCGTCGCTGGCGGTGTCGGCGCCGTCCGACACGAGCAGGATGGCCGCCCGCGGGTGCAGCCGCGACTCGAACAGCGGCAACGACACGTCGATCGCGTCGTACAGGGCCGTGCCGCCTGACGGGATGATCCCGTCGAGGGTGGTGCGCATGCCGCCACGTTCGGTCGTCCACGGCGCCAGCATCCGCGCTTCGTGGTTGAAGCCCAGCAGCGCCGCCTCGTCTTCGGGCGCCAGCAGCTGGTCGAGAAAAATGGCGAGCGCCGCGCGCGCGTCGGCAATGCGCTGGCCGCGCATGCTGTCGCTGATGTCGAGGGTCAGCGACAGGCTGACCGGAACCCGCTCCTTGCTGAACTGCGTGATGCGCTGCGGTGCACTGTCTTCTTCAATGGTGAAGTCGGCCTGCGTGAGGTCTTTCACCAACCGGCCCTCGGCGTCGCGGACGGTGACGGCGGTGGTCACGAGCTCAGACGAGGCGCGGAAACTGTTGCCGCGAAGGTCGACCGGCCGTTGATCCAGGAACGGCAGCGCGATCAGCAGGGCGACGATGATCTTGGCCATCTACTTCACGAAGTTATACAACGCGCTGCGCGTGCGCACGAACAGCTCACCATCCGCCGGCACGGGCGTGGCAAACACCTCGTCGTCCAGGGTGTTGACCTGCACCATCTCCCAGTCGCCCTTGGCGGTGACGATGGAGATGGTGCCGTCCTGGCTGGCGAGCCAGATCTTGCCGTCGGCGCCAATTGGCGAGGCGAAGTACTTGTCGATGGCGCCCTTGAGACGGCCCTGCTTCAACACGTTGCCGGTCTTCGGGTCGAACGACAGCAGGATCCCGCTGTCGTTCACCATGTAGAGCACGCCCTGGTACAGCACCGTGGACGGCACCTGCGGCACCGGCCGGAGATACTTCCACTTCACTGCGGTGGCGGTCATGTCGCCCGAGCCGCCGAGCGTGATGGCCATCAAGCCGTTCTCGGCCGCGAGCATGGCGCGGAAGACGTCCCAGTCCTTGGCATCCAGCTTGCCGTCGCGATTGCCATCGAACGCGTCGAAGCCCGCTTCGGGTCGCAGCATGCGGTCCATGCGCTCGGTCGCCGCCGGGTTCGACACTTCGTCGCGCCCAACGAACCCGTCGCCGTTCTTGTCGAAGCGCTTGAGGCCGGTGGCGAAGTCCACCGTGGGAATCTGCGTGCCGGCCTGGTTCTGGCCGAAGCCCCAGCCGTTGACGTAAAGCGTGTCGCCGTCGATGCTGGCCACCGACTTCATCTCACAGGCGAGGCCTCGCACCCACCACAACTGCCTGCCGTCGGCGATCGAGTAGGCGGTCAGCTGGAACGACTCGGGAATCAGGATCTGCGCGGGGCCGGTCGTCGGCCGCCAGATGGTCGGCGTCGAATAACCGGAAATCACGTGCGGCCGCGACACCTTCCAGCGCGGCTTGCCGGTCTTCGCATCGACCGCGAGCAAATACGGATCGGTGTCCTGATCGACCGGCAGGATCAGCACGCCGTCTTCGAGAATCGGCGACGCGCCGAAGCCGTAGAACATGTTGAACGGCCCAAGCGGCAGGCGCCAGCGCTCCTTGCCGTCGGCGGTGTAGCTGATCAGCCCGAAGTCCTGGAAGAAGAAGTAGACGTTGGTGCCGTCGGTGACCGGGCTCGGTGATGCCGGCCCGTTGACGTTCTCGCGGCGGCCCGGCTGCAGGCGGGGCACCTCGTGCTGCCACAACTGCTTGCCGGTCTGGCGATCGAGCGCGAGCACGAACAGCTTGTACGCGTCCTTCTCGGCCGAGTGGCCGGTCAGGAAGATGTGGGTGTCGGTCAGCACCGGCGACGAGTGGCCGTTCGGCAGCGGCGCCTTCCACTTGACGTTCTTGGTGGGACCGAAATCCACCGGCACGTTCGTGGCGTCGGAAACGCCGAGGCCGTTGGGGCCGCGGAAGCGCGTCCAATTCTCCGAGGCGCCGAGCGAGACGCCGAGCACCGCCGCCAATCCCACCACCAGTCCCACGCGCTTCATCAGCATGGGGCAATCTTAGCGCTACCAGGGGGTCGGCTTGTAGTCCTTCAGGAACTGGCCCCACACGTGGTTGCCGGTGTTGAAACCCGTGACGATGGGCGCGACGATGCGGGCGCCGCCGTCGATGATGTCGAGCGGGGGATGGAAGCGGTGTTCGGCGGTCTTGCGCGTCGCGATCTCGACCGGATCCTCGTCGGTGACCCACCCGGTGTCGACGCTGTTCATGTGAATGCCGTCGTTGAAGTAATCGGTCGCGGCCGTGCGCGTCATCATGTTGAGCGCCGCCTTCGCCATGTTGGTGTGCGGATGCCGGGTCGTCTTGAAGGCACGATAGAACTGTCCTTCAACGGCCGAGACATTCACGATGTGCTTGTCGCGTTCGGCGGTCCGCAGCATCAGCGGCTTCAGCCGCGCGTTGAACAGGAACGGCGCCACCTGGTTGACGAACTGCACTTCGAGCATCTCGACCGTCGGCACGTCGGCCAGCAGCATGCGCCAGGAGTTCCGATCGCGCAGGTCCACCTGTTGCAGGTCGTGGTCGTACTGGCCGGTCGGGAACAGGTGCGACCGCGCGACCAGCTCCTCTTCGAGCATCGGCACCTGCGAGAGTTGGGCGGCCACCACCACGCCCTGGCCCGAGTCGGTGAGTGCCACCGCGTGTTCACTTGCGCCCAGCAGCTTGCCGACGTGTTCCGGTTGATCCCGTGACGCCGCCAGTTCCGCTTCCATCATGTGCGTGTAGAACTCGGGCGGACGGCGGACCGTCTGGCAGGCGTTGTTGATGATGAAATCAAGGCGTTCGCGCGTGGCGTTCATGTCGCGGCAGAACGCCTCCACGCTCGGGATGTGCCGCAGGTCGAGGCCGTAGATCTCCAGGCGGTGGCCCCACTCGACAAAGTCGGGTTCCTGCGCGTATCGATCGGCCGCGTTGCGCGGAAACCGCGTCGTCACGATCAGGTGCGCGCCGCAGCGCAGCAGCTTCAATCCCGCCTGGTAGCCGATCTTCACGCGCCCGCCGGTCAGCAGCGCCACGCGGCCTCGCAGGTCTGCAAGCTCGGTGCGGGCGGCGAAGTTGGTCTCGGCGCACGCGGGGCAGAGCTGATCGTAAAAGTGGTGGAGCTGCGAGTAGGGTTCCTTGCAGACGTAGCAGACGCGGTCCACCGCCGGTGGGAGCTGGTTGGTCGTGTCGGACCCGTCGACTTGCGGGGGAAACACGTTGGGCGTGGTGATCATCGGCCGGCGCCGCAGCGCGCGGATCCCGGACTCGTTCAACACGGCTTCGGCTTTCCTCACGCCGTCGGCCTTGATGGCCTTCTGCCGCTTGCGCTTGGCCTGAGGGTCGATCTCCGACAACGTCGCGATCGCACGGTGAAAGCGGTGGCGATCTTCGGTGGGGAGCGACCGCAGCAGGCTCCGGTCGCCGGCGATGCGTTCCAGCCACGCGATCGCGCCGGCCGCTTCGGTGAGAACTTCGTTGGTAGGCATGGGATGAAACTCTGTTAGCCGCGGCCCGCCTGGGCTCGCGACAGGCACTGTTCGAATGCGCTCAGCAGGTCGCTCTGCCCGAGCGCGTCTTCGAGCATCTTGAGGACGGTGCGGATGCGCACGGTGTCCAGATCACCGGGATGAATCCGCAACAGCGAGACCACGTCATCGAGATCCTTGGGCCGGCTGGCCAGGATCTTCAGTACCACGAGGTCGGCCATCTCGATGACTGGAACCTGCACCCCATCAATCGAGCGCATGACGGCTCGATCGAGGAACTCGTCCTCGAGCCCGGGACCGGCGATCACGATATCGACCGGCAGGCCGGTGTCGAGATGTGTCACCGGCAGGACGCGCGTGCTGGCGACGAAGGCGGCATCGGCGAATCGCCCGTGAAAGCCGTGCTCGGTCAGCGTGGCCAGCCAATCGGCCGTTGGCATGGCCGGCGCCCGAACCGTGACGTCCACGTCGGCGGTCAGCCGGGCGACGCCGTAGACGATGGCGGCCTGGGCACCGAACAGATACCAGGAGATGCCCAGGGTATCGAAGGCACGCCCCAGGTCCGAGAGCAGATCAGCGATCGGCGAACGCACGGGCGGCGCGATCCAGTCGGTCGCGGATCTCCAGGTGGTGGGCGAAATCGTCGCGCCGATCGGCCGCCGAAAGCCTCAGCACTCCGAGCCGGCGGGCGTGTTCGAGCAACAGCGTCGCGGCGTGACGCGCCGGGGCGCCGCCCTCGCCGCGATAGCGGTCCGCCCAGTACTGTTGCTTGGCGCGCTCTGCGGCTGCCCAGTCTCGCTGGACGAACGCGCGCAGGTCGTCGGGATCCATAGCGCAATTGTAGCGGGGATCCCCGATCCCTGATCCCCGATCCCGATCCCTGATGTATACATACACCCCATGGAACGCCGTGACTTCATCGCCGCCTCGTTGATCGCCCCCTTAGCCACCCTTGCCGCGTCACCCTCGTCCGCGGCTGAACGCCTGCAGGCAGGCGCCTCGACGAACCGAAGGATCCTGATCGCCGGTGGCGGCTTCAACACTGCCTACATCCGCTACATGGCGGCGCTCACGGGCAAGACGCGGCCGAAGCTGCTGTACCTGCCCACCGCGTCGGCCGATTCACCCTCTGGGATCCTGACCTGGTACACCAACTGCGCGACGCTCAACGTCGAACCGTCACACCAGATCAGCTTCATCGCCAGCACGCGGCAAACCCGCACCTGGGAAGAGGTGTTGCTGTCAGTCGACGGCATCGTCTGTTCGGGTGGCAACACGCTGAACCAGCAGGTGATCTGGAAGGCGCACGGCATCGACGTCATCCTGCGGCAGGCGTGGGACCGCGGCATCGTGCTCGGCGGCGCCAGTGCCGGTTCGCTGTGCTGGTTCGAAGAAGGCACCACCGACTCGCGGCCGAAAGAGTTGTCGATTGTGCAGTGCCTTGGCTTCCTGAAGGGCAGCCACTCGCCGCACTACGACGCGGAGCCGGGCCGCCGGCCGCTCTACCAGAAGCTGATCGGCTCGGGCCAGATGAAGCCGGGCTACGCGTGCGACAACGACGCCGGCATCTACTTCGAGGACAACACCGTCAAGCGGGTCGTCTCGACCCGCGCCGCGGCCAAGGTGTACTACGTCAGCGTGGAGGGCGGGAAGGTCGTCGAGAAGGTGATGGAGCCCGAACAGCTATGACCGTCAGGTCGGTCTGTCTCGCCGCCTGCGTCCTCCTGTTCGGCTCGGCCGCCCACGCCGACGTGGTGACGCTGGTGGTCGAGAAACGCGAGGCGTTTAGCAGCGCCGGCCGGCCGTACGAGAAGCTGACCGGCCGCTTCTACGGCGAGCTCGACGCCCGCCATCCGCTGAACGCTGTCATCACCGACATCGAATACGCACCCCGGAACGCGCGCGGCCGGGTCGAGTATTCGGCCACGTTCACCATCCTGAAGCCGGTGGACATGACGGGCGCCACAGGCATCCTCTTTTACCAGGTGCCCAATCGCGGTCGCTCAGGCATCGAAGGCGGCGGCTACTTCGCCGATTTCCGCTCGCAGGGCCATGTGCTGGTCGCCAGTGGATGGCAGGCCGACATTGCTGCGGGCGCCGGCATCGAGACGATGGTGACGCCCGTTGCCAGGAACCCGGATGGCTCCAGCATCACCGGACCGGTGATGTCGCGCATCGCCGATGCGCCGGCCGGATCCAACACGCAAGCGATCATTCGTGGCCGCGTCACAGGCACCGCGACACCGGCGAGCCTCGACCCGGCCAAGGCGACGCTGACGCGACGCGCCTCTGAAACTGGCAGCCGGGTGCCGCTCGGTGCCGACGAGTGGGCGTTTGCCGATTGCACCGCGACACCTTTTCCTGGCACGGCGGCGCCCGACAAGGTGTGCCTGAAGGGTGGCTTCGATCCCGCATCGCTCTACGAGCTGACCTACCTCGCCAAGGATCCGCCGGTCCACGGCATTGGCTTCGCGGCCACCCGCGATTTGATCGCGTTCCTGCGACACGGGTCCGCCGGTAATCCGCTCGCTGCGGCGGTCCGTCACACCATCGCGCAAGGCAATTCGCAGTCGGGCAACTACCTGCGGAGCCTGGTGCACCTGGGCTTCAACCAGGACGAGGCCGGCCGCCGCGTGTTCGACGGCATGAATCCGAACATCGCCGCGCGTCAGCTGGCGATGAACATCCGCTTCAGCGCACCAAGCGGCGCGGCCGAGATGTTCGAGCCCGGCAGCGAGGGAATCCTGTGGTGGGGCGACTACGCCGATCAGGCGCGCGGGCGACAGGCCGGCGGACTGCTGGCGCGCTGCCAGGCCACCGAGACGTGCCCGCGCATTGTGGAGACGTTTGGCTCGGCCGAGTTCTACTCGTTGCGGGCCTCGCCCAACCTCGTCGGCACGCGGGCGGATCGCGACATTCCGCTGCCGGCCAACGTCCGGCGCTACTACTCGCCGAGCACCCGTCACGGTGGCGGCCCGGGCGGGTTCACCGTGGACGTCCCGGTCGATGCGTGTTGCCTGCTGGCATCGAACCCGAACCCGTCCGCTGACACGAATCGGGCGCTGATGCACGCGCTCGTGGACTGGGTGGCGAAGGACGCACCGCCGCCACCGAGCCGTTACCCTCGCCTGGATCGTGGCGACCTGGTGCCGCCGACGCAGGCCGCCCTCGGGTTTCCGCTGATCCCCGGCGTCTCGCTCCCTGACGGGGTGATCGTACCGTTCTTCGAGTACGACTTCGGACCCGGCTTCAAGAACGCCGACGTCTCCGGCGTTGTCTCGCTCCAGCCGCCCATCGTGCGGCAGACGCTGCCCATGCTCGTGCCCCGCGTGGATGCGGACGGGAACGAACTGGCCGGAGTGCGCAGCGTGCTGCTCGAGGCGCCGCTCGGCACCTATACCGGCTGGAATCCCATCGCCCGCGGGGTGTTCAAGGGCAGCATCCAGTCGCTCGGCGGCGGGTTTGTTCCGTTCGCCCAGACCAAGGCGCAACGACTGGCGTCGGGCGATCCACGCCTGTCGCTGGAAGAGCGCTACGGCTCGCACGACGCGTATGTCGCCCGCGTCAAGGCCGCCGCGGCGCGCGCGGTGGTCGAACGGTTCCTGTTACCGGATGACGCGGCGCGGCTGGTGGCGCAGGCCGAGAAGAGCAACGTCCTGCGATAGCTCGGCGTCTTACCGCTCTGGCGCTGCTTGGCGCGTCGCCTGTCCAACGATCAGGCCGAGCAGGATGCCCACCCCGAAGGCCAGCCCGACCGTCATGAGCGGCGCCTGCTTGATGCGATAGGCGGCCGCGTCGCGCGCATCGTCCAGGTCGTGAAGACCGTGGGTGATCGCGCGTTTGGTGGCACGCACGCCGTCTTCGACGGCCTCGGCGGCGACCGCCTTGAGCCGGGCCGCTTCGTGCGCCAGGTGTTCGGCCTCACGAACGGCCTTGGCCGCGAGTTCACGCGCTTCGGTAGTTGAGGGTGCCATGGCAACTTCCCCTTGTGTGAATCGGCCGGCTCCAGAAGAGCTTGGCCAACGGACAGTGAATGAAACACCGCGCCCGCGATTCGTGGAGCGACACGGTTGCTGTCGAATCAAAAGTACCCCCAAACGCCGGGAAAGTCACCCCCCGGGGGGCATCCCCACGCGCCGGCCGACAGGCGTAAGCTGGGAACATGTTTAGGCATCCATTCGGCGCCCTGATTTCTGCCGTGGCGGTGGCCTGCGGGGTGACGGGAACCGCGGGCCAGCAAGGCGCGCGCGACTGGGACGCCCAGCGCGAGCGCATGGTCGAGGACCAGTTGCGGGCGCGCGACATTCGCAGCGCGCAGGTACTCGACGCCGTGCGCAAGGTGCCGCGCCACCTGTTCGTGCCGGAACCCCAGCGCGTCGAGGCCTACGAGGATTCCCCTCTGCCCATCGGTCTCGGCCAGACCATCTCCCAGCCCTACATCGTCGCGTTCATGACGCAGGCGCTTGAACCGGAGCCCAGTCATCGCGTGCTCGAGATCGGCACCGGGTCCGGCTATCAGGCCGCCGTGCTCAGCCTGCTCGCGAAGGAGGTCTACACGATCGAGATCCTCTCGCCGCTGGCAGAAGGGTCGCGCAAGATCTTCGCGGATCTGGGCTACCGCAACATTCACGTGCGCACCGGCAACGGCTACCTCGGCTGGCCCGAGCACGCGCCGTATGACCGGATCATGGTGACGGCCGCGCCAGACGAGGTGCCGCCGGCGCTCGTGCAACAGCTCAAAGTCGGAGGCTTGATGGCGATTCCGGTCGGGACCGCGAACCAGGAACTGCGCATCCTGCGGCGCACCGAGACCGGCACGCAACTGCTGAGGACACTTCCGGTGCGGTTCGTGCCGATGACCGGCAAACCCAAAGGCGAGGGGTTATAATCGTAGGTTGTGATTTCCGTTAATAACGTCTCCATGCGCTTCGGCTCGAAGGTCCTCTTCGACGAGGTCACCACCACTTTTCTGGCGGGGCGCCGCTATGGTCTCTCGGGCCCCAACGGCTCGGGCAAGTCGACCTTCATGAAGCTGCTGACGGGTGAGAACCAGCCGCAGAAGGGCGACGTGGTTCGGCCCAAGAAGCTCGGCGTGCTGAAGCAGGACCAGTTCGCCTTTGACAAGCTGCGCGTGATCGATACCGTGATCATGGGCAACGCCCGGCTGTGGAGCGCGCTCGAAGAACGTGAACTGCTCTACGCCAAGGCCGAGATGACCGAGGCCGACGGCATGCGCCTGGGCGAGCTCGAGGGCATTGTCGGCGAAGAAGACGGCTACGAGGCCGAGAGCAACGCCGCCATCCTGCTGCAGGGCCTCGACATTCCAGACGAGGTGCACGAACGCAAGATGAGCGAGCTGCAGGGCGGCCAGAAGGTGCGCGTGCTGCTGGCGCAGGCGCTGTTCGGCCACCCGCAGGCGCTGTTGCTGGACGAACCGACCAACCACCTCGACCTCGACTCGATCCACTGGCTGCGCGACTTCCTGATCCGCTACGACGGCACGCTGATCGTGATCTCGCACGACCGCCACTTCCTGAACGCGGTCTGCACGCACACCGCCGACATCGACTACCAGACGATCATCACCTACACCGGTGGCTACGACGACATGGTGATGGCGAAGACGCAGATTCGCTCGCGGCTGGAATCGCAGAACGAACAGCGCGACAAGAAGATCGCGCAGCTGCAGGACTTCATCCAGCGCTTCTCGGCCGGCACCCGCTCCAGCCAGGTGCAGTCGCGGCGCAAGGAAGTCGAGCGCCTGCAGACCACCGAGCTGGCGCGCTCGAACATTCAACGCCCGTACATCAAGTTCACCAGCTTGCGCCCGTCAGGCCGCACGGCGCTGGAGTTCGAGGGCATCGCCAAGGCGCATGGTTCGCTCCAGGTGATTGACGACTTCAGCGGCATCATCAACCGCGGCGAGAAGATCGTGCTGGTCGGCCGCAACGGCACCGGCAAGACCACCATGCTCAAGGCGCTGCTGTCGGACGCGCCCGGCAACATCGGGTCGAAGAGTGACCTCGATGCCGGCACGACCAAGTGGGGCCACGAGGTGTCGATCGGCTACTTCGCGCAGGATCACACCGGCGAGATCCAGAAGGGCCTGACCGCGGCGGCGTGGCTGCACCAGTTCGACCCCGACGCGTCGCGCCAGGACATCCACGGCCTGCTGGGGCAGATGCTGTTCACCGGCGAAGAAGGGCTGAAGCCGACCGAGGCGCTGTCGGGCGGCGAAACCGCGCGGCTGCTGTTCTGCCGCATCATGCTGCAGAAGCCGAACGTGCTGATCCTCGATGAACCCACGAACCACCTCGACCTCGAAGCCATCAACGCCCTCAACGTGGCGCTGCAGAAGTTCGAGGGCACGGTGCTGCTCGTGACGCACGACCAGGACCTGATGGAAGAAGTCGGCACGCGCGTGTGGCACTTCGATCACGGCAAGATCACCGACTTCAAGGGCACCTACGAGGACTACGCTAGCGCGAACAACCTGTCCTGACGATCTCGATCCGGCGATTCATCGCGCGGCCCAGGTCGCTGTCGTTGGCCGCGACGGGTCGCGTTTTTCCGTACCCCTTCGCCGTCAGCTTCGCCGCCGGGACGCCGTTGGCGACCAGCCAGGCCACGACCGCTCTCGCGCGCGCCTCCGACAGCGCCTGGCGCGCCGCGTCACCTGCCGGGCCGACGTTGTCCATGTGACCCTGGACTTCCACCGCCGGCGCCGCTCGCGCCTTCAGCACGTTTGCCAGCTTCTCGAGCGACGGCGCCGCTTCGGGCCTGAAGGTGGGCCGATCGAGATCAAACTGGATGGAGTACGGCCGCAGGTGGCACTCTTTCGCCAACGTCGCGGCCCAGTCCTCTCCACCGACATCCGCCACGTTGACCTGGTAGGGGCCGCCCGGCTCCAGCGTCATGCGCGCGTAGATGATCCGGTCGTTGGCCGAGTAGTGCGCGGCGACGTTCACGGTCCCGGGCTGGCCACCTTCGCCAAGGCTACGGTGCCCAGGAATCGGAATCTCCTCGAGCTTCGTCACGTCGATCAGCTTCCAGCCGGCCGCAAATAGGGAGTCTCTCAACACGGCGATGAAGACAATCGGCGTCAGGCTGCCGGGGCGGTCGTAGGTCTTCTGTAAGTACGACTTGCCCGCCAGCACGGCCTCATCACGAGCCATCGCCGGCCGCAGTTCGAGGGGGCCGCGGATGCGCGTGGTCGAGATCAGCTGCGCCCCTGGGAGCGCCGGGATAAACGGAAAGTCCTGGTTGTCAGCGACGATCTCGGCGGTTGCTCGCGGCGATGGAAAGACCAACGCCTGGCCACTGGCGATTCCGGCGACAGCAACCACCACGGCCAATGCGCCCAACGTCTGGCGGCGAGTCATGCTTCGATGCTGCCACAGAAATGCAGCCACAGATTGGACACAGATTAGACACCGATGCGGGTCCGCTGGCGCCGGGCTCCGCCCGGCGCTTGGTCCGGCGTGAGCCCGCGAGAAATGAGTCTTCCAGGTGCCAGCGGACTCATTTCTCGCGGGCTCACACCGGACCAGCGGCGCGAAGCGCCGCCAGCGAACGGCAGTCCACGGCCTGGCGCGTGCAATCTGTGACGAATCTGTGTGTAATCGGTGGCTGTGATTATCGTCGCTGGAAGCGCAGGTCCCACACACGGTCCTGCTTGATGCTCAGCCCGTTGACCTTGCCGGCCGCGTCGCGGCGGAAGGCGATCATCCCGAGCGATCCGCGGAACGTGTCGCGATCGATGGCCGTGAGCGCGATCACCGCGTCGGGCCGGCGTTTCATGACGAGCCCCCCGTTTTCGACCACGGCGGTCAAGGCGACTTCTGCGTCATCGCTCCAGTAGCTGCCGCTGAACTCCGCGAGCTGTGCGGCCGTCGGTGCTGGCGTCATGGCCGGCGCCGGTGACGTCGGCGTGGTGGGTGTCACCGGCTTCAGCCCGGTGAGGAACAGGTCCGACACCAGGTTGGCGGATCGCGTGGCATCGCCCGTCGCGACGTTGCAGAGCACGGCCACCGACGTGTGGCTGTCCGGGAATCGATTCAAGTGTGCGCGGTAGCCTGCCGTCGAGCCGCTGTGAAAGATATTCCGTGCGCCGCGATACTGGCCGACGAACAGGCCCAGGGCGTAGTCGAGCGGCCGGCCGTCGTTGAACTGTCCGGCCGTTGACTGCGTCGTCAGCAGCGCGCGGTCCCCGATCACCGGCGTCACGAAGTTCTCGTTCCACGTCAGCAAATCGCCAACCGTGGTCAGCAGTCCGCCGTTGCCGTGGACGTTCTCGAACGGCATATCGAGGTGGTAGCCGTCGCTCGCGCTGGCGTAGGCACTGGCGCGGCCCCTGACGACCCGCGTGTGATCGTCGCGCCACGACGTGCGGGTCATGCCGAGCGGCGTGAAGATGCGTGTTCGCGAGAACTCCGCGAACGACATGCCGCTGACCCGCGACACGATCACGGCCGCCAGGTTGAAGCCGGTGTTGGTGTACGACCACTCGGTGCCGGTGGGGAAGTTCAGCGCGGTCTGGCGACTGACGATGTCGAGGACGTGGGCGTGGGTGTATGCGCGGGTGGTGCGTGGTGCGCCGGCAATGCCGGCCATGCTGCCCCAATCGCGCAGGCCGCTCGTGTGGTTCAGCAGGTGACGGATCGTGAGCGGTGCGCCGTAGTCGGGCAGTTCAGGAACGTACTTCCGTGCCGGGTCGTCGAGCGAGATCGTTCCGTCCTTTGCGAGCAGCAGCACCGCCATCGCGGTGAACTGCTTGGCCACCGAGCCAGCCTCGAAGACGGTGTCCACCGTGTTGGGCACATCGTGCTCGAGGTCGGCCATGCCGTAGGCCTTGGCGAGCACCGTCTTGCCGCCGACGGCGACGCCGACCGTGCAACCGGGCGTCGCGCTGGTCCATCTGGCAAACACCTTGTCCACGGCAGCTTCTGGCGAGGAGGTGGTCTGGCCGCCCGCCGCCATGAGATGGGGCATGAGGGACAGGGCCAGGGCGGCGGTGGCGGCAACGAAACAGCGATTTCCCATGGAGCGAGATCCTACGCCATATAATCCGTGGCGTCGTGACAAGACTGGGAGATGGCGTATGCGTCGAGTAACGGTGGGTTTGGTCCTGGTGCTGGCGTCGGCCGGCGTCTTTGCGCAGCAGAACCGTATTGATGTCGTGACGCCGAGCGCGCCCGAGCTGTCGGCCCGCGGCCCGCTCAACATCGGCGTGCGGACTATCCAGGTGACCGACCAGAACCGTCCCGACATCCTCAATACCAAGGACGGTGGTCCGGTCGCACGCTACGACCGCAGCCTGACCCTTGAAGTCTGGTATCCGGCGGCCCTCGCGGCCGGCCAGCAAGCGGGTGGGGAGTATCGCGTGATCACGCGCGACCCGGCGATCACGGCCACGATCCTCGGCACGGCTGTACGCGACGCCGCGCCGCTGGCTGCGCCCGGTGCCCCTGGCGCGCCGAAGCCAAGCGGAGGCGGCTACCCTCTGGTAATCATCTCGCACGGCTACCCTGGCAATCGCTACCTCATGAGCCACATCGGCGAGAACCTGGCCAGCAAGGGGTTCGTGGCGGTGTCGATCGATCACAAGGACAGCACCTACGACGACCAGAAGCCGTTCGGCAGCACGCTCTACAACCGGTCGTTCGACCAGCTCTTCGTGCTGAACGAGGTCGATCGTCAGAGCCAGGCAGGCTCGGGCAGTTTCCTTGCCGGGCTCGTCGACGCCAGCCGCGCCGGCATCGTCGGCTACTCGATGGGTGGCTACGGCGTCGTCAACGTGATCGGCGGCGGCTACAGCGATGCCAGCGTCGCCGGCGCGCAGGCGCCGCCCAATAAGCTCCTGGCGGAACGTGCGGCGTCGAATCCGGCCTACCAGAAGGCGCGCGATGCACGCATCAAGGCTGCCATCGCGATTGGCCCTTGGGGCATGCAGGCCGGCTACTGGGACGCCGAAGGCTTGAAGGGGATTCGCACGCCGGTGCTGATCGTTGCCGGAAGCGCCGATGAGACTTCGGGATACGAGCGAGGGCCGCGCGCCATCTTCCAGGGCGCGGTCAACGCCGACCGATACCTGCTGACGTTCATCAACGCCGGCCACAACGCTGCGGCGCCAATGCCGGCGCCGGCGGAGACCTATCGCGCGTCGGGGACAGGCACGCCCGGCTTTACCCACTATGCCGATCCCGTCTGGGACACCGCGCGAATGAACAACATCCTTCATCACTTCGCGACGGCCTACTTCGGGCTCTATCTGAAGGGCGAAAACGACAAGCAGGCGTACTTTGATGTCGTGCCGAACGGCAAGGACGGGGTCTTCGCGCTGGACCGCGACGGCAAGCCGCTACCGGCGCACACTTACTGGAAAGGATTCAGGCGCGGCACCGCGGTCGGCCTCGTGCTCGAACGCGCGAAGCCGTAGGACTAAGGTGCCTAGGGTGCCGAAGAGCGGGGGCTCTGGCGATGGCGATCGACCCAGTAGGCCCACAACACAAACAGCCACGACAAGTGGCCGGCCATCGCGACCGCCGCGGCGTTCGGGGGAGGCGGGCCGAACACGGCGGCAAAGTAGATGGCCGACAGAAACGCGATCAGGGACCACAGGCCGAGTGACCCGACGCGATCGCGTGCGCGAGTCGTCACCACGTAAATCGCGGTGCCCACTGCGAACAGCGTGACCTCGATGGCCAGTGCCGCGATCGGAAAGTTCCAGAGTCCCAGGCCGACCCGCTGCGGGCCCGTGAGGGTGAGCGGCAGGTCGGGACGATGGGTGACGAAGTCCAGCACGAAGTGACTGAACACCAGCGTGGCGATCACCGCCATGGCGTGGGCTTGCCAGCCCTTGATCATGCGATAGGCAAGGGCGAACAGCGCCGACCACATCAGCAGCATCACCATGCTGTGCGAGTAGGGATAGCTGATGAAGTTGAGCGGTGTCACCGCCGTGTTGCCCGGGTCAACCTCCACCCGCTCGATGCCGAGGACGACCAGCGTGGGCCAGAGCAGGTCGGCAAACTGGCAGGCGAGAAACAGCGTGCCGAGCGACACCGTGGGGGCGTAGCGTTTGGCGCCGAACGCGAGCGCGTAATGACCGATGAACACCCGGGAATTATAGGGTCAGGCGGTCAACGATGGCTCGCGCCATGCGCTCGGCCGCGCCCGGGACGACCCTGAAGTACAGCACCGGTTCGATCAGCTCCAGTTCCATCAGCAGCGGCCCGCGCGCACTGTCGACGACGTCCACCCGGGCGTACGCGCACGACCCGGATACCTGCGCCATGACCGACTCGCCGAACGCGCGCAGGGCGGCCGATGGCACGATCGCTTCGGCCGAGCCGCCGAATTCCTCTTGCACGCGAAAATCACTATCCCTGGCCCGCTTTAAGACCGCGTGGCTGAACTGGCCGCCGGCATAGACCAGCGACACTTCGCCGCGGGTGGCGATCTCCGGGATGAACTCCTGGACGAGTGCGCCCGATGCGCGCGCGGGCGCCAGGTCCTCGTCCGCCGGCATGCAATCGCCGGCGATCACGAACGTGCCGTAGGCGGTCGCGGCAATGCGGGGCTTGAGCACGGCCTGCTTCCAGACTTGCTGATCGAGAATGGCGGTCAGCGACGCGGCATCGGGTTTCTCGACCCACTGCGTCGCAGGGATGGCAATGCCGGCGCGTTCGAGACGTTGCAGGTAGATCTTGTCGAGGTTGTCGCGGACGATGTCGGCGGGGTTCAGCAGCGGGCGTGACGAATCGGCCATTGC
This sequence comes from Acidobacteriota bacterium, assembly GCA_030697165.1. Classification (NCBI taxonomy): domain Bacteria; kingdom Pseudomonadati; phylum Acidobacteriota; species Acidobacteriota bacterium. The sequence continues at coordinate 172,468 of JAUYQQ010000013.1, read as the reverse complement.
CGCCAGCCACGACGTGAACAGCGTCGGCACGCGGTGGTAGTCCCACGTTGACCGGAGCACCACCGGGTCGGCGGCCAGGTGGGTGTCGGGGTCGATGTCGGTCCACGGCTCGGGCTCGACGCGGTAGCCGAGCGCCCCCAGCGCATCGGCGAGCGGCTGGTCGTCGTCCGTGATGTAGGGCTGGTGGGCGCAAGTGGCGAAGACGACTGTCACCAGAGCAGTCTACAACCGGAACAGCCGGTTGAACTTCACGACGAACGCGCGATTGCGCAGCGCGTCGAGGTTCGGCCGGGGCTCGGTGTCGAAGTCGTCGGTGTAGACGACGAACAGTTCGCTGCCGGGACGGTACTCCCAGCGGAAGCGGACGTTGCTGCCGAACGAGGTGCCGGCGGAGTTGTACTGCAGGATGCCGCTGACGAACATCCGCGGCGTGATCGTGTAAGTGGCGCGGGTCCGCACCACCTTGGCGGTGAACGACCCCTGGACGAGGTCCACCCAGTTGATCGAGAAGCTCGGCTCGAGCGACACCTGCGGCGTCACCTGGAGGCGGCCGGAGTTGACCGCGATGGTTTGCCGGTCGCCGTTGTAGAACGGGCCGAACTCGTAGACCAGCTCGCCCGAGCCGCGGCGCTGCTGGCCGGCGGTGTAGCCGAGTCGCGTGGTATGGAAATTGTAGGTGCCCACTGGCAGGATGACGCCGGGGGAAATGACAAACGGCCGGACCAGCCGCTCGAAGTTGTCGGTATAGGTCAGGCTGGCCACGTCGCTGCTCGTGAACTCGGTTTCGAATCGGCCGATGCCGTCACGCGTGTCGAGCCGGTTCTGCGTGTTGGTGGTGTAGTTCAAGCTCGCCTGCGTCGTCATTCGGCGAACGCGGCCCAGCCCGACCGGCCTGGCGCTGTAGCGGAGCTGTCCAAAATTGCGGCGCATGTCGGTGCGGCGGACGAAGCCGATCTCGGGCAGGAAGTTGGGCTCCACCGCCAGGTGTTCCAGCTGCACGCCGAACTTGTCGGCGTTGTAGTCGAAGTAGCCGCGGTAGCTGAGGTTGTTGCCGGTGCGCGCTTTGGTCTGGGTGGCGGCGAGGTAGGCGTCGAACCGGACGTTCTGGTAGAACGACAGCGCGGCATCGACGCCGTAGCCATCGTTGGAGCCGGCGCGGCCGGGCGTGGCCGTGCGATGCGTGAACATGCCGCCGATGCTGCTGCGGCGCAGGACGTCGCGTTTCGCGCGCAGCACCGTGAAGTTGGCCGAATCGATGCCGGCCTTGTCGTGCTCGCCGGTTTGCACGTTGATTGCGCCAAAGGTGAACTTGCCGGCCTTGCCGCTGACACGGGCGCCGACCCGCAGCGGCACGACCCGTGACAGGTCGAGGCCAATGCGGCGGCTGAAGAACAGGTACGGCGTGTCGCCGGTACCAGCGGCCTGTCCGGCGCTGGCGCGGCCGGCAAATGCGAAGGTGCCGAGGCCTTCGAGGAAGAAGTCGCGTTTCTCCGGAAAGAACAGGTTGAAGCGGGTGAGGTTGACCTGCTGTTCGTCGACCTCGACCTGCGAGAAGTCGGTGTTGATCGTGAGGTCGGCGGTGATGTTCTGGGTGACGCCGTACTTCAAGTCGCCACCGATGCGGCCGGTCGTCTCATTCGAGGTTGGTGGGTTGACCGTGTTGTCGGTGGCCAGGTTGCCCAGCACGTACGGCTTGACCTCGAGGTTGCGGCCGCCTGACGGCACCTGCAGCCCTTCGAGGGTGGCTGCCGACGACACCTTGAGGATGCCGCGAAACGTGGTCAGCGCACGCGGCACTTGTGCCAGGTACGACCACTCGTTCTTCCAGCGGACTACCCGTCGCAGGTTGATGCCCCAGGTCTGGTCGGTGCCCGGCTGGTAGCGCAGCGACTTGAACGGAATGGCCATTTCGATGGTCCAGCCGCCATCGAAGGTGCTGGTGCGCACGTCCCACACCGTGTTCCAGTCAGTGTTGGGCGGGCCCTCGTCGGTGACCTGGCTGTCGGACAGGCCGCCGATGGCGTTGGCGTAGAAGATGTAGCCGTTGCGCTTGTCGTGGAAGGTATCGAACAGCACCGCGAAGGTGTCGTTTTGCCGCAACTGGGCGGTGTCGCGGCGCATCTCGTTGGCGACCCGCCGTTCGGGCGCGCTTTCCCAGTTACGAGCCGACACGTAGACGTGGTCATCGTCAAAGAAGATCCACGCCTCGGTCTTCTCGGTGGCGGGCTTGAACTCGTCGGGCTCCTGCTGCACGAAGTTGCTGATCGCCGGCGTGCTGGCGTAGACCGCTTCGTCGAGCTTGCCGTCGATGCGGATGGGTTCGGCGACCCGGTGGGCGCGGACGGTGGGGGCGGAGGACTGGGCCAGGGCGGCGGCCGGCACGGCCAGGGCCAGCAACACGACAACACGACGGAGCATGTTGGCTCATGCTATCAACAACGGCTCGGGCGGCCCGCACTTGGGCCTAAGTCGCTCCGTCGGCTATACTTGTGACACGTGACTCAGTTGTATTTCCAGAAGGGTTTCGGCCTGAAATCCGAGGTCGGACCGGTTCTGGCGCGTACCTACGAGAGCCCGGTGGTCGAGCGGCTCAAGGCGCTCGGTTACCAGGCCGAGGCGGGCGGGCTCTGCTTCAAGCTCGCCAAGGAATTCGGCTTCTGTTACGGCGTCGATCGCGCCGTGGACTATGCCTACCAGACCCGGCAGAAGTTTCCCGACCGCCGCGTGTTCCTGTCGGGTGAGATCATCCACAACCCTGACGTAAACCAGCGCATTCGCGCCATGGGGATCCGGATTCTCGAGGACTCGCTTGACCCCGAAACCCGCTTTCGGGAGGTGTCCGCCGCCGACGTGGTGATCCTGCCGGCGTTTGGCGTCAGCGTTCCCGAACTGAATCAGCTCAAGAGCAAGGGTTGCGTGCTGGTCGACACCACCTGTGGCAGCGTGCTGAACGTGTGGAAGAAGGTGCACTTCTACGCGCGTGACGGCTACACGGTGATCATCCACGGCAAGCATCACCATGAAGAGACGCGGGCCACGGCGTCGCAGGCGCTCACCCATCCCGGCGGCCAGTATCTGTGCGTCCGCGATGTCGCCGAGACCGAGCGGCTGTGCGAGTTCCTGCTCGGCCGGCGGACCGCGGCCGAGTTGATGGACGAGTTCCGCGAGGCCGCGAGCCCGGGCTTCGATCCCGATCGCGACTTGCAGCGCATGGGCCTCGCCAACCAGACCACCATGCTGATGACCGAGACGCTCAAGGTGCAGGAAACGCTGCGCCGGGCCCTGATCGAACGGCATGGCAGCGACGACCTCGAGGCGCACTACCGCGCGTTCGACACCATCTGCTCGGCCACCCAGGAACGGCAGGACGCGGTGCTCGACCTGCTGCGCGACGGCGGCCTCGACCAGATGATCGTGATTGGCGGCTACAACAGCAGCAATACCCAGGCGCTGGCGCGGATGTGCGCGCCGCGCGTCCGCACCTTTTACATCGACAATCCGTCGTGCATCGAGGAAACTTTCATCCGCCACCGGCAGGTCGGCGCGGCCGAGGAAGGCCGCACCGACGGCTGGTTGCCGGCCGGACCCCAGACCATCGGGATTACCGCCGGCGCGTCGACCCCGGATAGCGTGGTCGGCGAGGTGTTGGAGCGCATCCTGGCACTGCGCGGATGCACGCCCGCCGACCTGACAGCGCCAAGTGGCGCGGTGGCCGGGGCACCGATCAGCTGATGGCCACCAAGCCGACCGAACTCACGCTCACCCTCGCGCCGCAGCGGCGCTTCGAGGCCATCGACGTCAACTCGCGCATCAACCAGGAGGCCGGCGACCTGCTGCGCCAGCACCGGCGCGCGTTGTACACCTCGTTCCATACCACCGCCGGTTATCTCGACCAGAGCTTGTCGGTGCGCATGCATCACAGCCCGGACCTGGTGTCGCAGTTCTTCAGCGCCTTCCATGCCCTGTTTCCGCAGGGCGGCGAGTACCGCCACGACCAGATGGAGCTGCGATCGGAGCTCACCGAGGAACAGAAGGTGGTCGAGCCGCGCAACGCCGACTCGCACCTGACGTTCATCGGCGCCGGCATGCGCAACTGCGTGACCTACCGCACCCGGCCGCATTCGCCGGTCTACTTCATCGAGCTGGACGGCAAGTGTGATGCCGCCATGCGCAAGCGCAAGACCACCGTCGTCGGCTACGATCACGAGGAGATCGTCGCCCGCACGACGCTGACCATTCCGGTGTCGAAGCACCCGATCGATTCGGTCAACCTGGCCGACCCGCGGCTCGGCGTGCTCGAACGCATCAACGAGCTGGTGGCGCAGGTCGGCATCGAGCGCGCGCGCGTCGACCTGGTGGTCGATCCCGCTGAGCGCAACGTTGGCATCACCGTGAACGAGTACGAAACGCTGCTGATGCAGCACGACCTCGTCGACGTGCTGCGCGACCCGCTGCGGTTTGCCCGTGCCAAGGCCAGCCACATGGTGGCGGATCCATTCTCGATTCCCGGCAAGACGTTGAACTACGCCAAGTACGACGCGGTGCGCGTGCTCAACTCGCTGATGGAGGCGTTGCGGATCGACGCCGGGTCGTTCGAGCGGCTGATGGCGAAGGTCATGTCGCTGCCGGCCCGCCGCTTCCTGCGGTCACGTCGCGTCAGCTTCCTGGCTGGCACCGATCCGGAGACCGGCCAGCCGCGCGTGCTGCGCGGCACCTACCAGAGCCCGATCCTGGTGCAGTGGCAGCCGGCCGAGAGGCAGGAACGCCACATCGACGTGGTCGTCACCCAGTTTTCGTAAGGACGCCGGGTTCAATTTCGTCTGGCGCGTCCTGCCGAAATTGAACCCGGCGTCATTTCAACTACTTCAGCCCCACCACCACCGCGAAGCACGACTTCCGGAACGCGATCTCGACGCTGAACCCGGCGTCCTGCAGCAGCGCCACTTCCCGCTCGAGCGTGAAGTACACATCTTCCTTGGCCCACGCGCGCAAGTAGCCCTCGGCCTTCGCGCGCGGGTAGCGTGCCTGCAAGTGGGCCAGCCATTCGGCGCGGTGGGTCTGTTGCAGCATCTTCGACGCGGCGAGGCAGCAATCGGCGCTCACCAGCATGCCGCCGGGCCGCAGCGCCGCGAAGCATCGCTTGTAGATCGCCGCCTTGCGGCGGCCGGTTGGGATGTGATGCAGCGCGAACGACGCCGAGATGACGTCGCAGCGCGGGATCACGGTGTACTCGAAGTCGCCTTCGATGGCCTGGATCCGGCCGCGCAGGCGCTTTTCGGCCATCGCCAGCATGCCGGGATCTTCGTCGATGCCAATCAGGCGCGCCCGCGGCCGGGCCTTGAGAATAGCCTGCGCCAGCGCGCCGGAACCGGTGCCAAGGTCGACCACCGCCGGCGCCGTTCGCGCCAGCGCGCCGACGACCATCCCGGCCGAGGCGATCAGCTCCTGGTAGTGAGGGATCAGGGTGCGGATTACCGCATCGTATTCGTTGAGTTTGATACCGAGGTGTGTCGCGGCGCCCATCAGGCTCCCAGTGTAACTGCCCGGCGCTGCTGCTGCCATGCCGCAATTTCAGCGGCGGTCACCGTCTGCCCGTGATGCAGCGTCCAGTTGAGCGCGGCGATCACGTCGTCGGCCTCCTCCAGGCCGAGTCCGAGCCGGATCAGCCGGTCGAATCCGTTGCGTTTCAGCTGTTCGAGGGCCGTGAAGTACTCGGACACGGTGCGGTGATGGTTCACCTTGGTGGCCAGACCGTCGAACGACAGCGCGTAGCGCACGATGATGCAGGTGGCGAGCACGTCGGCGAGGTGCCGGGTCTGGTCCTCGTCCGCGCCCTTCACCCTGAAGGAGAGCAGCGACCCGGGCCGCGTGTACTGGCTGGCAATGGCCGCCGCGTCGGGGTGTGACCCGAGCGACGGGTGGAACACCTCGCTGACCTTGGGATGGGCCGCGAGGAAGGCGGCCACCTTCGATGCTGACGCCGATCGCCGGGCGTGCGACTCGCCGGCGCCGTCGAACGACGCCACCACGGCCTCGGCGCGGCGCCAGTCGAGAATGCCGCCGCGCATGGCCACGAGGTCCATCACCGCATTGGCAAAGGGCGAATCGTTGGTCGCGAGGTAGCCCCACATGTCACGGTCGTTGCCGCCGAGCGACTTGGTGCCGCTGGCGACGACGATATCGATGCCATTTTGGAGGGGCGGCACGGCGAAGGCCCAGGGCGAGGCGATGGTCGTGTCGAGCACCAGTCGAATGCCCGGGGCCCGCTCGCGGGCTCCGGCCATTACCTCGCGCAACCGGTTGAAGTCCTGGGCGCGGACCAGGGGGTTGGTGAACGTTTCGGCAAACACGAATCGGGTCGCCGGCGTAATGGCCGCCGCCAGCGCCGCGGCATCGCCATCGTCCACGATCGTGACGCTGCCGCCGGTGCGGGCCGCCAGCCACTCCAGGTAGCTGCGGGTCTTGTTGTAGACCTGGCGCATGAGCACGGCGTGACCACCCGACCTGCCCTGAGCGGAGTCGAAGGGACCCATCAGGACATCGAAGGCCAGCGCGGTGGCCTGCATGCCCGAATCGCACACAATCGCGCTGGTCGCGTGCTCCAGTGCCTTCAGTTTCGCAATCAACGCGGTGGTCGCGGTGGTGCCATAGCGGGCATACAAGTGAGGCAGTTCCGACCAGCAGCCCTCGCTGGCAAACAGGAATGCGGCCTTGCCCTCCTGCCAGGCCACGACCGGTGCCGAGCCCAGCAGGTCGAGCTGCACGGTCGGCTCGTCGGGATGCAGATACGGGACGCCGGTGCGCCGCGCGTGGTCGTCGATGCCCTGGTGAATGGCCTGAGTCGCGGGGGCCATCGCCGAAACCGGCGGCCGCTCAGCGGGGCAGCCCGCCGGGTCGAGCCACGCCCCGATCCCCGATCCCTGATCCCCGATCCCCGATCCCTGATCCCCGATCCCCGATCCCTGATCCCTGATCCCCGATCCCTGATCCCTGTTCCCTGGCTTCAATCCATGACTCCGAGGCAGAGCTTCTGTTCGACGCGGGCGAGGTTTCCCACCGCTTCGGTCACCTCGGCAATCTGCGTGTCGGAACTGGCGGAGATCATGAAGGCGGTGTGCACGCGGTCGGCCTCGAGCCGCGAGGCGCGGTTCTGCACCGTCAGCCCGTGACGCCGCACGAGCCCTTCGAACTTTCGTTCGAGGCCCGGATGCGGCTGGCCGGTGATGCGCAGGTAGTGCCGCCGCGGCGCCGGCGTGACCGCCGTGCCGTCGCGGGCGACTGGCAGGACCCGTGGCACCGGCCAGCGGACGGAGTTGTCCTGGGCCAGATCGATCAGGTCGCCGAGCACGGCCGTGGCGGTGGGCAACGCGCCAGCGCCCTTGCCGAACAGGCTCAAGTCGCCGGACGACACGCACCGCATGTAGACCGCGTTGTATTCCTCTTCGACCGAGGCCAGCAGGTGCCAGGTGGGCAGCAGCAACGGCTCCACCGCCATGTCGAGCGCGCCGTTGATGCGCACGGCCCGCGCGATCTGCCGGATGCGGCAACCCATGGATTCGGCCAGGTCGCAATCCGCCGGATCGATGTCGCGAATGCCGCGCACCAGGAACCCGTCGGGCCGCACCCACGCGCCAAAGGCGCGATACGCGAGAATCGACAGCTTGGCGGCCGCGTCGTGGCCGTCGAGGTCGGCATCCGGCTGCGCTTCGGCGAACCCCAGCTTCTGGGCTTCAGCAATCGCATCGGCCAGCGACAGGTCGCCTTGCTCGAGGCGGGTCATCACGAAGTTGCAGGTGGCGTTGACGATGCCCCACAAGCTGTCCACCTCGTCGGCGCGATGGCTCAAGTGCCGCACGATCGGAATGGCCGCGGCCGCGGCCGCTTCACAGTACAGCGGCGTCTCGGTGCGTTGCGCCAGCACCCCCAGGTCGGCCAGTTTCGAGGCGAGCAGCGCCTTGTTGGCGGTGACCACCGGCTTGCCGGCGGCCAGGGCCGCGCGCAGGATCGGTTCCAGCGCGGTCCCGCCGGCGACCTCGACGACGACGTCGACTTCGGGATCGCTGACGAGCTCGAGCGCCTGATCGCCGATCGGGATGCCGGCCGCGCGTGGGCCGCGATCCTTGGTCAGGTCGCGCACCGCAATCCGCGACACGCGGAACCGGACACCGTAGCGCTCGGCCACGGCGTCGCGTTGCCGCTCGATCATTTCGAGCACGCCCCGCCCCACCGTGCCGCAGCCAACCAGGCCGATGCGGATCTCGCGCACCGGTTCGACTCCCACCCCGTCGAATCGCGGCCGTGCCGCCAGCCGCAGCTCGCCGCCGAACGCGCCGGCGCCGCGCAGGACCTCGGCCAGCCGTTCCTGGTCGGCGAGGAACGCGTCGTGCCCGAACACCGACTCCAGCTTCCACAGCGACGAGTCGGCGCCCGCCGCTTGCAGCGCGCGGTGCAGCTCGACCTGCAGTGCCCACGGAAACAGCATGTCGCCGGGCACGCCCACCACCAGCGTTTCAGCGCTGATCGCCTGGATCGCCTCGCGCATCGCCCGCGGATCGCTCAGCCACCCGCGATCGATGGCCTCGCTCAGGATCAGGAACGTCTTGACCGGAAACCGTTCGGCGAACCGACGGCCATGGTGATCGAGATACGCGGCGACCGGCGGCCGATCGAGGCCCGGTTGCAGCTTGCCGAAGCGCGTGTCCAGCTCATCGCGGCCGCGATAAGTCAGCATGCCCAACTGGCGGGCGCGGCTCATGCCGGTGGCGACGTCGCCGTTGCGCAAGCCGTCGCGGACCAGTTCGCGCTGCAAGTGGCGCGTGGCCGTGCCCCAGCCGTCGGGCCGCAGGCCACCGGAAATCGAAATAAGCCTGGCGCACCGGTCGGCATGGCGCGCCGCAAAGGCGACCCCGACCATGCCGCCCAGGCTGGCGCCCACCCACGTGACCGGGGTCGAGCAGCCGCAGCCGTCGAGCCACGCGGCGACGAGGTCTGCGAGCCCGGCAATCGAGATGGATTCAATGGTGCCCGGATCGTCGAACCCGCGCCACGTCGAGCCGTTGCCGGGCCACGACGGGCACAGCACGGTGTGCCTTGCGGGATCGATCAGGTCAGGCGAGCAGAGCGCCGGCCACCACGCCGCGCGCTCATCGTCGCCGGCCGCCTGGCCGTCGCCGAACGGAAACGGCGACGCGGTGATGCCGCCGACGACCACGACGACGGGAGCGGTGCCGAGCTCGGGGCCGTAGACCCAGCCGCCGAGCTGGACGTCTTCGAGGGCGCGGCCCTCGATCGTGATGGACAGGTGTTCGATCACCAGCCGGCGCGGGCGCAGGTCGGTGGCCGCCAGGGTTGCCATCGCGGCATTGTGCCTTGAATCTGGAAGTATTACAAACATATCCACATACGTGGATACGCATCTCGGCGGCCGGCGGCTCCGTGGACTATTCGAAGAATGCGGCGGCAAGAATGCGAAGCTCTGGCAACACCGTCGACCGGAGGGAGCGTTGGCCGTGGAACTGCCGGCGGGTCGAGCGCGCCGCCTCCAGTCCGACCACCGTCACCGTCTCTGCGATGGGATCGATCAGCCAGTATTCGCGGACCCCGTAGCGCCGATACCAGACCCGCTTGGCGGTGCGGTCGCGGCGGCGCGTGCTGGGAGACTCGACTTCGACGACCAGATCTGGGGCGCCCCAGACCTGGTTCCGCAGGATGGTGACCCGCTCGTTCGAGATGAACAGGAGATCTGGCTGCACCACCAGCGCCCGCTTCTCGTCGAGGATGACATCCAGCGGCGACACGCACACCAGCCCCGCCTGGTGTGCGCGCACGTGCTCATCCAGCAGGACGACCACGCGGGTCACGATGGCCTGGTGGGTGTAGTTGGGGGCCGGCTCGTTCAAGACCGAGCCCCAGATGAGTCCCTGCCGGTTGAGTGTCTCCTCGCCAGCGAGGTACTCGTTCACCGTCTGCTGCCGTCGCGTAAACAAGGTCATGTGCGCCCTCGCGACGACGATGCCATCGTCTGAATCGGATCGTCAAGCGTGTTCGCTGGGCAAAACAGGGGTACGAACGGTCATCGAAGAACGCGGCAACCGTGTAGCATCAGGAGGTACGCAGTTCCCGCAAACATGAAGCAGAATTTCCGCACTATTGCCCAGGACCTGGCCGCCTGGGCGGCGACTCGCGCGTCCGCTGCGCCTTTACTTCCCGGGCCCGCCGCCTGGTTGATCGAGAATGCCGATCTGCTGCCGCGTGGCGGCAAGGTGCTGGATGTCGCGAGCGGCCGCGGCCGGCACGCGCTGTTGCTGGCCAGCGCCGGCTTCGACGTGCACGCCATCGACCGCGATCCGGAGAAGATCGAGTTTCTCCAGGAGACGGCCGAACGGTTGCACCTGTCGCTCAGTTGCGACGTGGTGGATCTTGAAACCGATCCGGTGCCGTCGTTGCCTGGGCCGTGCGACGCGGTGCTGGTGTTCAACTACCTGCATCGTCCGCTGATGCCCGCCCTGCGAGAGGCATTGGCGCCAGGCGGGCGGCTCTTTTACGAGACCTTCACCGCGCGGCAGGCCGAGCGTGGCCATCCGAAGAACCCGGTATTCCTGCTGAATGCGGGCGAACTGCCCGCGCTCCTGGCACCGTTGGCCGTGATTCGATCACGGGAAGGCGAGGTCGACGGCCGCTTTATCGCGTCTGTCGTGGCCGAACGCCGCCAACCAGGTAGAGAGTGACGAACCTGGTGAGGCCCCGACGCGCGTTCGTGGTGGCGCTATTGGTGTCACTAGCCACACAGGTGGCGTGTTCGGGGTCACCGACGGGGCCGTCGGCTGATCCGCCGACGCCGCTCACGCTGTCGCTGCAAAGCGGCCTCTGGCAGACCATCGGCACTCCCGATCCGTTCCCGCTCACCACCAATAGTGCCGCGCAGCTGGAGTTCGACTTCCCGGAGACGGGATCGATGCATTACCTCTTCTCGCCCAGTGCCCTGACGACGATCCGCGGGACCGTGGTGGTGTCGCTGCGCGTCATGACCACTGGCCCGGTCGTGTTCAACTCGCTTGATCCCATCACGAGCGCATGTAGCCTTCCGGCTTCGGTGCGGCCATTTCTGTGGGCCAACAACAACGGCAACGGCGCCTACGACCGATGGTGGTCCAATCCACGGGCGTTCGCGCTCGCCGATGGCAGCGCGACGATCGCCGTGCCCCTGGAGCCCGGCGCGTGGTCGAGCGTGAACGGGCAGTTCGGCAATGCCGACAGCGTCGCGCGGTTCAACTTCGACAAGGCGCTGCTGAATGTCTCGCGGCTCGGGGTGACGTTCGGCGGCGGCTGTTCGTTCGGTCACGGCATCAACGTGCGCGGCGGCAGCGCGAAGTTCCTGCTGACCGGATACGCGATCCAGTAGTGTGCCAGCCAGAGGCCGCCCTATTTCCCCCTGGCGCGCAGGACGCTCACCAACCCGACGGCGCTCGCAATGGCCCAGGTCCCCTCGAGCAGGATGAACCCGTACTGCCGTTCGACCAGGGCAACGATGGTGAGCGCGGAAGAGCCAGCCAGGTTCATCAGTTGGTACGACAAGGTGCGCGTGGACAGCCGGCCCAGTTGACTGGCTGCGAACGGAAAGAGAATCAACAGCGCGGCGACGACCGAAAATGCCTGCATCATGGATAGTTGTAAGTTGACGAGTTGAAAGTTGGTAGTTGAAGTTGGAAGTTGCAGTTGCAGTTTCAGTTTCAGTTTCAGTTTCGGCGTCGAGATTGCGATTCCCGTTCGAGGCGGCTGGCGACCTTGATGGCGATCGTCGCGAAGATCGCCGACAGTTCGATGGCCTCGTCCTCCAGTCTACCGACGGCATCCCACGCGTCCAGTTTGGCCAGCCGGAGTTTGGCCAGGCATTGGCGTGATTCCTTGGCCTCTCTCAGCGTCAACTGGATCTTATACAAGAAGTCCGCGGTGCTCGACGCATCGTCGGCCTCGACTAGATTCGCGGACACGGAGTCCGCACAGCGAACCAGTTGACGCCAGATGGTGGCGCTTGGGATGTTGGAGAACTGGCTCGGACACGAGAGATTCACTCCAGTGCTGAACCGTAAGGCGCGCTCCTGCAGTGCGAGGGTGCGTTTTCGGGCGTCGGATGGTGGCTTCATGGTCAATCAAGAGCAAGGGGTGTACCGCCGGTTTTTCGGCGACAATCGCCTATTGCCGTTGCGAGACGTGGAAATTTCTGACCGGTGAGTGGCCGAAGCCCGCAGCAATTTCTGCGACCCGGCGGCTGAACCGCAACTGAAACTGCCACTGAAACTGAAACTGCCACTGAAACTGCCACTGAAACTGAAACTCTCAACTGAAACTACCAACTACCAACTCTTAAACTTTCAACTCCACCCAAGTGCGCACCTCCTGGCTCAACTTCCACGTCACCTACGCCTGCCGCCACAGCGGCGCCTGTTGTTCCTCGGGCTGGGCGATTCCGGTGGAACGTGACCGGGTCATTCCCATTCGCGGCCTGGCGGGCCGGCCAGACGACTCGTGGCTGGTGCCTGAACCCGACGCGCCCGGCGAGGTGGCCGGGATGCTGGCGCTGCAGGCGAACGGTCACTGCGTGTTTCACGGCGCCGGCGGCTGCGGGGTTCACCGCGCGCGCCCGGTGAGCTGCGCGCATTTCCCGTACGTCTGCCTGATCGATCAGCGTGGCGTGCACGTCACGCTGTCGCACTACTGCCCGGCGGCAGCGTCGCTGCTGTTCACGCATGAAGGAGCGATTGAGATTGTCGACGGGCCGTCACCGGTCGCGGGTTTCGACCTTCCCGAAGGGCTCGATGCGCGCGAATCACTGCCGCCGCTCGAAGCGCCGGAGCGGCTGATGACGTTCGACGCGTTCGCGGCCTGGGAGCGCTCTGAAGTGGGGAAGGCGCCCACGACTCCATCGATGGCCGTCGCGATTGCCTTGTTCGAGCACGCGCGCTTCGCCGTGCCCGCGCCCTGGTCATGGAACGAGGCGCCGTCTGATGTAGAGCAACAGTGGGAGGCGCGGGTCGCGCCGGCGTGGCCGGGCTTTGCGCCAGTGGTGCAGCGGTACCGCGCGGCCAAGGTATTCGCTTCGTGGGCCGCGTACACCGCCGATGGGCTGGAGGCGGTGCTGCGGGTTGCGGACATTGCCGATGCGGTGCTGCGGATCGAGGCGGTCCGCCAATGCATCACCGCCGATCGCCCGCTTGACGCTGAACTTCTTAAGCAGGCTATCCGACAGAGCGACCTGCTGATCGTTCACTACGCCGATGGGTGGGTGCTATCATCCGGCACCGCGCCATGAACCCGACTTGCTTCGCCGTTGCCTGCCTCATCAGTCTGTCGATTGGCCACGCCCAGGCACAGGCCCCTCGGTATGACACCATCATTCGCCACGGCACGGTGCTCGACGGCAGCGGCAATCCCCGCTACGACGCCGACATCGCCGTCCGTAACGGCTTCATTGTCGCCATCGGCGACCTGGCCGGCGCGACCGCAGCGACCGAGATCGAGGCGCGCGGACTGTTCGTGACACCAGGCTTCATCAACATCCACAGCCACGCCTCACCCGACGCGCTGCCGACGGCGGTGAACATGCTGACGCAAGGCGTGACCACCGAGATCTTCAACGCCGACGGCAACGGGCCGCTCGACATCGCGCAGCAAATGCAGACGCTGGCTGCGTCCGGCCTGGCCGTGAACATCGGCGGCTACATCGGCTTCAATGCCGCCTGGCAGTCGGTGAACGGGAACGCGGACAAGCGTCCGACGCCGGCCGAGATCGAGCAGATGCGCGCGCTGATCGCCAGGGGTCTCGATCAAGGCGCGTGGGGCGTGTCAGCCGGGCTCGACTACAAGCCGGGGTACTTCGCCCGCACCGAGGAAGTGATCAGGATTGTCGACGTGGCGCGGCCCTTCCGCACCAACTTCACCAATCACGATCGCATCGCACCGGAATCCAACTACAGTTCGAAGGTCGGCGTGGCCGAGACCGTCGCGATTGGGCAGAAAGCCGGACTGGTCCCGGTCGTGACCCACATGAAAGCCCAGGGCTTGGAGCAGGGAACCGCGGGCGCCATTCTCGCGTCGATGGATGACGCGACCAGGCGCGGTGCCTACACCGCGGCCGATGCGTATCCGTATCTCGCCGGTCAGTCGGGCCTTGGCTCGTTGATCATTCCGGGCTGGGCGCAAGAGGGCGGGCGCCAGGCCATGCTGAAGCGGTTTGCCGAGCCGGCCGAGCGCGCGCGGATTATCACCGAGGCCGAGCAGGCCATGACCGCGCGTTTCGGCGGCCCGCAGGGTGTCTACCTCCCGCGCACCCAGCAGGAATTGACCGCGGTGATGAAAGACATGAATGCCGGGGCCGGCGAGACCATCGTCCGGATTCTCGAAACCACCGGGGATCCCGGCGCGATCCTGCGCTTCGGCAGCGAGGCCGACCTGGTCAAGATCCTCCAGCACCCCACCACGTCGATGGCATGCGACTGCGGCGCCTCGACCGCCACCCGAGTCCATCCACGTTTCTACGGTTCGTATCCGCGCGTCCTCGGCCGCTACGTGCGCGAGCAGCAGATCATGTCGTGGGAGGAGGCGATCCGGAAATCCTCGGCGCTGCCCGCCGCCACCATCGGCATGATCGATCGCGGCCTGATCGCGCTCGGCATGGCCGCCGACCTAGTTGTGCTCGACCCGGCGACGGTAATTGATCGTGCGACTTACGAACAGCCGGCGCTGCCATCGGAGGGCATTCGGCACGTGCTGGTCAACGGCACCGTCGCGTTGACCAACGGCACTGCTACGGGCGTGCGCAGCGGTCGTGCCTTGCTCAGATCCGGCAACATGCCCAGCCGGCCCATGTCCTTCGGTGCCCGCGAGCTTTCGGCCAAGGGCTTGGCGGCGAGAGCACGAGTCGCCATCGATATCACCCACCGCGCGGGAGCACGACAGGCGATCGGCACGTTCACCATCGACGCGCCGGATAAGACCAGGTCAATCGCGGCCAGCGTCTTGGGGGTCCTGCAATCCACCGACGGCTGGTCGAGCTTCACCGGCGTGACGACAACGGCCGGGGGCGCCAACGAGCGGGCATTCACCGCGATTGTCGATCAGCGGGATCCGGCGGCCGCCGGTTCGGCCACCATCGTGGTCACGGTCGAAGGCGAGACACTGTGGCGTGGCACGATGCCCATCCAGTAGGCATCACCTCGCAGGATCTGCCACACCGCCCGGCCGTTGCCGCTGCTGTTTCTGCTATCGCTCATTCCACGATTCACGCAAATACGAGCGAACGCGCGGGAATGCGAGCGGCACGGCGTTAGCACTACTGGGTCGTCATGCCCAGGTGTAAGATTGCCGAATGGAGGGTAGCGACGCCATGTCGACGAGCGCTCGGCCTGACTCTCGCCTCACCTACGACGACTTCCTGTTGTTCCCGGACGATGGGCAACGGCACGAGCTCATCGATGGGGAGCACTACGTGACGCCCTCCCCTAACCTGAGGCACCAGAAGCTCTCAGGCCGACTCCATCTGTCGCTCGCGGAGTACCTGCGAGCACACCCGTTGGTCGGTGAGGTCTACTACGCGCCACTGGATGTGGTCCTGTCACACTGGGACATCGTCGAGCCGGATCTGCTGTTCGTCGCCGCTGACCAACAGAGCATCCTGACGGAGAAGAACGTCGTGGGCGCACCGGCCCTGGTTGTGGAGATCCTGTCGCCATCCACAAGGAGGCGCGATCAGCAGCTCAAGCAGCGGCTGTTTGAGAAGAGCAGCGTGCGGGAATACTGGATGATTGATCCGGAGCGAAACACAGTGACCGTGGATCGACTGGACGAGAACGCTAAGTTCGTTCGTGTGGGAGTGCTGGCGGCTGACCGAGCCCTCACCACGCCGCTCTTGCCGGGTTGGGCACTCCCGCTCGGCCAATTGTTCGGGTAGTCCCGAGAAGAGAGAGTCACAAGTGAAGCTGGTGCCGTTGTTCGTCTACAACCGCCACGGCCAGCTGGTCGGGCCGTTGCCGGTGCCGCGGGTCGAGAAGAGCGATGCCGAGTGGCAAGAGCTTCTCACGCCAGAGGAGTTCGCGGTAGCCCGGGCGCACGGCACCGAGCGGCCGTTCTGCGGCACGTTGCTCGATAACAAGCGCAGTGGCGTCTACTCGTGCGTGTGCTGCGGGCTGCCGTTGTTCTCGTCGAACGCCAAGTTCGAGTCGGGCACCGGCTGGCCCAGTTTCTTCCAGCCGATCGCCGAAGAGAACGTCGCTACGATCTCGGATCGCAGTTTCGGCATGGTGCGCGTCGAGATCCTGTGCGCGCGCTGCGACTGCCACCTGGGGCACGTCTTTCCCGATGGTCCCAAGCCGACCGGGCAGCGCCACTGCGTCAACTCCGAATCGTTGCGCTTCACCGACGCCGACAAGCTGGCGTCGCTCGCCGACCCCGCCGCTGATATGTAGCGTCCGGCTTCTTGACCACCGTAGCCTTGGCGAAGGTGGCTAGCCGGACCATTCTGCACACCCGCCGCTGGCTGACTCCTTACTTGATGATCGCCGTCGCCTTCTTGCCCTTGTACTGCAGGGTGATGTGCGATGCCGTGCAGAGGTTCAGTTCGGTCCACTCGATTTCGTTGTCGTCCTCGTCAACGATCTTCAGGTCCCAGTCGCAGGTCTTTTCCGTGCGAGAGAACGTGATGTCCACCGACTCGCCGTTGCCGAGGACGTCCTTGCCCATGATGTCTTCTTCCCAGTCATCCGAGGTGCTGGGAGCCACGTAGACCTCGGCAATGATGACGCCGGTGTCGTTCTTGAGCGTGAAGTCGAGTTTGCTCTGCGCGAGGATCGGCGCCAGGCTTCCGGCGAGCAGAGCGAGCGCGAGCGTGAGTGATTTCATCAATTGAAGGTCCCTTCGGGTGACGAATGAATCGAATAGATGAGCTTATCGCTGGTTGCGCGAGCCGGCCATCAAATACTGCTAGCGCAATGGCGGCGTGCTTTCAGGCGCGCGGCGGTGATGCGTCGCCTGCTCGTAGGCGTAGGCGAGCTTGATCAACGTGGGTTCCGACCACGCGCGACCGAAGAAGGTGATGCCGGCCGGCAGCCGGCCCCCGCGCGTGTAACCCATCGGCACTTGGATCGACGGAAACCCCGTGGTGGGCGAGAAGAACTGGCTGTTGTCGCCGCCGGGCGTATTCAGGTCGCCGATCAGGCGCGGCGGATTGCTCCACGTGGGATAGACCCAGGCATCCAGCTTCTGCGCATCCATCGTCTTCGTGACGGCCTCGCGCACCTGTTGGCGATACTGTGCGTCGGCCTTGCACTCCGGTGAATCGGGACCGTTCTCGGGGCCCTGCTCGCCTTGTTCGAGTTGACGCCGGACGGTGGGGTGGAACCGGCCCGACTTGACGATCTCGGCCAGGCTCTTCACCGGCACGCGTTCGCCGTGTTCGGCGAGGTAGCGGTTGATGTCGTACTTGAACCCGGCGCACGGGCCCATGCCCTGCGGCCGCTTGATCTGATCGAGGCCGTCGACGACGCCTGGATCGATAATGGTCGCGCCATGGGTTCGCAAGTCGTCGACCGCGCGCATGAACACCTGCACGATCTCCGGGTCGGTGGACTCGCGTTCGTACGCAAAGCGCAACACACCGATTCGCGCGCCCTTCAGCCCATCGCGCACCAGCGCCGCGGAGTAGTTTTGCGGCAGGTGCGCCGCCGCGGCCGCCGTCACCGGGTCGGCCGGGTCGCTGCCGACCACCACCTGGAACACCTTCACCGCATCCTCCACCGTTCGCGCCATCGGTCCGGCGATGTCGGCCAGCAGGTTGAGCGGCATCACGCCGCCCCGGCTCGTCAGCCCCATGGTCGAGCGAATGCCTACCAGCGCTTGATGCGATGACGGGCCGCGAATGGAATTGCCGGTGTCGCTGCCGAGGCCGACGGCGCCAAAGCTGGCCGCGACCCCCGCTGCCGTGCCGCCGCTCGATCCCGCCGTGACCCGGTCGAGCGCATAGGGGTTCTTCGTGTAACCGGGCAGGATCGAACTCAGGGTTTCGTTGGGCGTGAACGCCCACTCCGCCATGTTCGACTTGGCGATGACGATCGCGCCGGCCGCCTTGATGCGCGCCACCTGGAACGCGTCCTTGTTCGACACGAAGCCAGCCAGCGCCAGCGAGCCATTGGCGCTTTGCAGCCCGATTGTCTCGAAGTTGTCCTTCACGATCGTCGGCACGCAGTGGAGCGGTCCGGTGAGGCCGCTCTCGGCAAAACGTCGATCCAGATCGTCCGCCTGCTTCAGCGCCTCGGGGTTGGTGATGACGATGGCGTTGAGGGCGGGTCCGTTCTTGTCGAAGACATCAATGCGACGCAGATACTGCTCGACCAACGCGCGGCAGGTGAGGCGCCTGGCCTGTAACGCCGAGTGGATCTGTGCGATCGACGCCTCGTGCACGTCGAAGGCGGGCGGGGATTGCGCCTGCGGCGCGGCGCAGGCCGCGACGAGCAGCGCGACGATGAGCGCGGGTCTGGTCACGCGCGAATCATATCGCGGAGGGCGCGGACTCGCCGACACGGTCGGGCGTGGCCGCCGCGGCCGGCGCCACCGCCACCGCGTCGCTGGCCGCATACACCGCCATCTCGGTCTGCCCCAGCCACCGGCTGGTCACCGTGCCGGCCATCATCGATCCGCTCACGTTCACCGCCGTGCGGCCCATGTCGATGAGTGGCTCCACCGAGATGAGCAGGCCAGCCAGTGCCACCGGCAGGTTCATGGCCGACAGCACCACGAGCGCAGCAAACGTGGCGCCGCCGCCGACGCCGGCGATGCCAAACGACCCGAGCGTCGCCACGACCACGAGAGAGCCGATGAACGAGAGCGAGGTGGGGTCGATGCCCGCGCTCGGCGCGATCATCACGGCAAGCATGGCGGGGTAGAGCCCGGCGCACGCGTTCTGCCCGATGGTGGCGCCGAAGCTGGCGGCGAAGTTGGCAATGGCGGGGGACACGCCAAGCCGGGTGACTTGCGTCTCGACGCTGAGCGGGATGGCCGCGGCGCTCGAACGGGACGTAAACGCGAAGGTGAGCACCGGCCAGATTTTCTGGTAGAAGCGCACCGGGCTGAGACCGGCCATCGTGAGGATGACCGCGTGCATCACCAAAATCACGCCCATCCCGACATACGACGCCACCACGAACCCGCCCAGGTTGACGACGTCCTGCACGTTCGAGCTCGCCACCACCCGCGCCATCAGCGCCAGCACGCCGTAGGGCGTCAGCCTAATCACGATGCGCACCAGCCGCATGATCAGCGCCTGCAGGGTCTCGATGCCCCGCAGCAACCGATCGCCCAGCTCCGGGTTCTCCTTGCGCAGCGAGAGGACGGCCAGCCCCAGCAGGGCCGCGAAGATGACGACGCCGATGATGGAGGTGGAGCGGCTGTTGGCCAGGTCCGCGAAGATGTTGATCGGCACGAACGACTGCAGCAGCGACGGGATGGTGAGCGTGGCCGCCTGGGCCACCTGCGCCTCGAGGGCCGAGCCGCGCTCGAGCTCCCGCGCGCCCTGCACCAGGCCGTCGGCTCTCAGTCCGAACAGCGTCGTCATGCCGATGCCGATCACTGCCGACAGCGCCACGGTCACCATCAACATGCCCAGCACGCCGCCGGCGATGGCGCCGAGTGACCGGGCGTTGCTCAGCTTGGTGACGGCCGCCAGGATCGAGATCAGCACGAGCGGCGCGATCACCATCTGCAGCAGCCGCACGTAACCGCTGCCGACAATGCCCACCCAGGTGAGCGTGTCACGGATGGGGGCGCTGCCGAGCCCGTAGACCGCCTGCGCCGCGGCGCCGAGGGCGGCGCCCAGCAGCACCGCGATCAGCACGTTGGTGGAGAGCGGCGAGCCGTTCTTCGCCCGGCGAGCGAGCCAGTACATCGCAAGGACGAAAATGGCGACGTTGGCAAATACCGCGATGTTCATACACGCTCCAGACGCATGACTCTAGCTCCCCCTCGTCAGTCCGTCAACGCGGGTGTAAGCTGGCTGCCGTCCTATGCCAACTGCCGTATTGCTTCTATGCGCCCTGCTTATGGCGTCGTTCCAGCCCACCACGACCCAAGCACCAAGCCCGCTGTTCGAGCCCATCCAGCCGGAACTGTTCGGGGCCGGCGCGACCTTCGTGAATGCCTTTGCCGATGTGGATGGCGACGGCGACCTCGACCTGTTCGTGGGCTTCGACGGCGCGCCCAACCGGCTCTATCGCAACGACCAGGGCGTCTTTACCGATGTGGCGACCGCCGCCGGCGTGGCCGATTCCCGTGCCACCCGCGCCGCCGCGTGGGGTGACTTCGATGCGGATGGCGACCCCGACCTGTTGCTCGGTTTCACCCCCCAAGCCGCAACCTCCGTCCTCCGCCTCTATCGCAACACCGGTGGCCGCTTCGACGATGTCACCACCGCCGTGGGGCTGACCGTCCCCACCGGCGCCGTACGCCAGCCGGCGTGGGTGGATTTTGACGGGGACGGCGATCTCGACCTGTTCGTGGCGTTCCGCGATCGGCCCAACGCGCTGTTTCGTGTAGATGCCGGGCGGTTCACCGACGTTTCAACGGCCGTAGGCCTGGCCGACCCGCGCCGAACCGTGGGCGCCGTGTGGTTCGACTACGACGAAGACGGCGACCTCGACCTGGCCGATGCCAACATGGATGGCGACGCGAACGGCTTGTATCGCAACGACGCCGGCAAGTTCACCGATGTCGCGGAGGCGGCAGGCGTCGCCTGGGGCGGCCGCGCGCCGAAGCACGCCGGCAACGGCACGGTTCGCGTCTGTGCTCCCGATGTGGACAACGACGGCCGGTTCGATCTGTTCGCCGCCAACTACGGCCCGCTGGGCTTCTTCAGCAACCGCGGCAAGGGCCTGTTCGAGGACCGCGGCGCGGCATGGAACATCGCCATTGACTCGCGCTACGACGCGTGCGCGTTCGCGGATTTCGATCACGATGGCCGGCTGGACCTCTACGTCAACGGCACCGTCACCGGCGGCGCCAGCTGGCAGGACACGCTGTTTCGCAACACCGGATCAGCGTTCGTCGACGTGACGCCGCCATCCATCCGAAGGCTGCAGGCGGATCACGGCGTGCAGTGGGCCGATGTGGATGGTGACGGGGATCTCGACCTGGCGCTCACCGGTGCCCGCGCCGACGGCATGCACCTGGTGATGCGCAACCTGTTGCCGGCCGCCGATGCCGCGCGGGGGCTGCACGTGCGGGTGGTCGACAGCCGGGGCCGCGCGACGCTGCCCGGCGCGGAAGTGCGCGTCTATGCCGCCGGCACGACGCGCCTGGTGGGCGCGCGCCTGGTCGATACCGGCTCCGGCTACGACGCCCAGAACGAGATGCCAGTGCACGTCGGCGTCCCGGCCGGCGTGTCGCGGGTGGATGTGCAAGTGATCGCGCCGCGGAATGGCAGGCGCGTGCCGGTGTGGCAGCGCGGCATCGCGCCCGGCCGGACCGTTACGGTTCGGGTGCGGTGAGGTACGATTGGTTTCTAGCGGCACTAAAGTGCCGCCCTCCTGGCATCCCCTGATCCCCGATCCCTGATCCCCGATCCCCGATCCCTGATCCCTGATCCCTGATCCCTGAAATGGCCCTGACCGCAACGGTATACAACCTCGACACCGAACTGGCCGACATCGATCGCGGCGTGTACGAGACGCTGGCGGTGCGCATGGCGCGCCAACCGTCAGAGACCGCCGAGTACATGCTGGCGCGCTATCTCGCCTATTGCCTCGAATACGCGGAAGGCATCACCTTCACCGAGGGCGTCGCCGCTGGTGGGGAGGAGCCCGCCGTGATGATTCGCGACCTCACCGGACAGGTCACGGCCTGGATCGAAGTCGGCATGCCGGCCGCCGATCGCCTGCATCGCGGCATGAAGAAGACCGGACGTGTCGCGGTGTATACGCATCGTGCGGTCGGCCAGGTGCTGGCGCAGCTGGCAGGCCAGGGCGTGCACCGGGCGGCCGAGATTCCGGTTTACGAGTTTGGCGCTGGCTTTATCGAAGAGGTCGCGGCTACGATCGAGCGTCGCGCGAAGGTGTCGGTGTCGGTCACCGAGCGTCAACTCTACCTGGATGTCGATGGGCGGACGTTCACCACCAGCATCAACGAGCATCACTTCAGCTGAGCCACTATGCGAATTGCCGTTCTCGCTGTTCTTGCCGCACTCCTGATCACCGTCGGACCGGCGGCCCCTTTCGACTCGGCCGCCGGCGGGCCGTGGCCCGCCACCGCGCTCGCTCAAGACAGGCAAACGCCGGGCGCGGGCAAGCCGAAGCTGATCGTGATGATCTCGGTGGACCAGATGCGGGCCGACTACGTCGACCGCTTCCAGCACCAGTGGACCGGCGGCCTGAAGCGGCTGGTCACCGAGGGCGCCTGGTTCCGGCAGGCCGACTTTCCGTACTACAACACCGTGACCTGTGCCGGCCACGCCAGTATCAGCACCGGCGCGATTCCCGCCGTGCACGGCATGGTGCTGAACCAGTGGTGGGAGCGCAACAACAGCCGCATCGTGAGCTGCACGGACGACGACACCCAGCAGCTCATCACCTACGGCGGGGCCGTCAAGAGCGTGGGCCACAGCGCCCGGAATCTGATGACGACCACGCTCGCCGACGAGCTCCGGCTGCAGGGCGCGTCGGCGCCGCGCGTGGTGAGCGTGTCGCTGAAGGCCCGGTCGGCGGTCACGTTGGGTGGCCACCGGCCCGACGCAGTGATCTGGCTGGACGAGGTCGACGGCGAGTGGGTCACCTCGACCGCGTTCGCGAAGACCACCGCGCCGTACTTTGCGGAGTACATCGCGAAGCATCCACTACGCAACGAGATGGGCCGGGCCTGGGATCGCGCATTGCCGAAGGACCGCTACCTCTATGACGGCTCGTCACAAGGGCTGCAGCGCACCGCGCTCATCACCAAGGACTTTCCCCACATCGTCAAGGGCGACGGCAAGGAGATCGCCGGCGCCTTCACCGACGCGTGGGAGTCGAGCCCGCATTCCGACGCCTACCTGGCGGGCCTGGCCGGCGCGGCGCTCGATGGCCTGAAGCTCGGGCGCGGACCCGGACTGGATTACCTGGCCGTCGGATTCTCGGCGCTCGACAAGGTGGGCCACGACTTCGGCCCGGATTCGCACGAGGTGCAGGACGTCCTGATTCGCCTCGATCGCGAACTCGGCACGCTGCTCGACACGCTCGATCGCGACGTCGGCACGGGCAACTACGTGGTGGCGTTGTCGTCCGATCACGGTGTGGCGCTGGTGCCCGAGCGGGTCAAGGCGCTCGGCTTCGAGGCCGGCCGGATCAGCACCGTCGCCGTGGGCCGCCGGATCGACGAGGTGCTGCAGCGCGAGCTCGGCGCCGGCCCGTATCGGACGCGGGTGATTTACAACGACGTCTACTTCAACGACGGCGTCTACCTGAAGCTGACCCAGAACGCCCAGGCGATGGCCGCCGTGATCGATGCGATTCGGCAGACCGAGGGCGTGTGGCGGGTCTACCGCAAGGAAGAGTTATCAACCACTGATGTGCTGACGCGCGCGTCGGCGTTCAGCCACTACGAGGGGCGCAGCGGCGACCTCAAGATGCTCGGCCGCAGCTACTGGATCACCTCCTCGAGCACCAGCACGCACGGCACCGGCCACCGCTACGATACGCACGTGCCGGTGATCCTGTTCGGCGGCGGCATCAAGAGGGGCGAGTACCTGCAGCCGGCCTCGCCGACCGACCTGGCGCCTACGCTGGCGTTTCTCGCTGGCGTCACCCTGCCCGACGCGACCGGCCGCGTGCTCACCGAAGCGTTGGCGCCTCGGCCATAAACCGCTCCACCTCGGCGAGGGACGGCACGCTGTTCAGGGCGCCCGCCCGAGTGCAGCTCACGGCCGCGGCGGCATTCGCGAAGCGAAGGATCTCTGCAGGGGCGGCCCCACTCAGCAGGGCGTGAATGAAGCCGGCGCGAAACACGTCGCCGGCTCCGGTCGTGTCCACGGCCTGCACGGCAAACCCGGGCTCCACATACAAGCGATCGTCCACCAGCATCATCGACCCGCGTGGGCCGAGGGTGACGCACAGCATGCCTGCGTGGGTCTGACGAAGTGTTCGCAGCCCGCGCTCGGAATTGGTCTCGCCGGTCAGGGCCGGCACGACGTGCTCGGCGAAAATCGGAATGCTGACCGCCGCCACCAGTTCCGCGGTGCGGCTGGTCACGCGATCGAGGTCGCTCGTGGCGGGCACCCCGACCGCGCGCGCCAGCGTCGCTGCGCGAATCGCCGACTCCTCATCCACATCGTCCACGTGCACCAGGCGGGCCGAGGCGATGAGCGCTTCGGGCAATTCGGCGGCGTGCAACCTCAGCCGGTCGTCGCGATCCCACAAGACGATTCGCTCGCCGGTGCGGTCGTCCACGGTGATGACCGCAAACTGATTGGCTGCCTCGCGCGTCACAACATGAGCCAGGTCGATGCCCCGGCCGGCCAGTTCCCGACGGACGAGTCCGCCGTTGTCGTCGCTGCCGACGGCGCCGACGTAGGCGGGGCGAAGGCCGAGCGCGGCGCAGGCGGCGAGCGCCGTCGCCGTCTGCCCGCCGCACGACACAAAGTGGCTGGTGATGCGCAGCTTGGCGGTGGCGCTGTCGGCGCGTGGCGAGGCCGGCAGGCGGTAGACATAGTCGACGGAATTGGCGCCCACCCCGACCACGTCCCACCTCCGCCCAGGCGCTGGGGGCGAACCATTTCGAGCGGACATTGGCGTCGAGTATAGCTAGGATGAGGGACATGAGGCGCGGACGGGCGGCGGTGGTGGCGGGGCTGATGACCCTCGGCGTGCTGGCGTCCGCCCAGCAACCCGATCCGCAAGCGGTGCAGGAGCTTCCCCAGCAGCCGATCTTCCGCGCCGGCACCGACCTGGTGCGCGTCGACGTCACCGTGACGGCGCGCGACGACCAACCCGTGACCGACCTGCAGCTGGCCGACTTCGAAGTCACTGAAGACGGCGTGCCGCAGGTCGTCGAAACCATGCAGCTCGCGCGCGTCGATGGCGTCCGGACCACCGACCTGAACGAGCCACTCGAGATTCGTTCCCGCGAGCACGCACTGCTCGAGGCCGCGCGCGAGGATGTGCGGTTGTTCGGCATCTTCCTGGACGACTACCACATCGACAAGCGGCCCGAGATCACGTTGCCGCTGCGCGAGGCGATCAGCAGCTTCATCAAGCAGCTCGGGCCCAACGACCTGGCGGTGATGATGGAGCCGCTCGAGAGCCTGCGCGACTTGAAGTACACGCGCTCGAAAGACGAGCTGCTCGCGCGCGTGCGCACGTTCGAAGGCCGCCGCGGCGAGACCTTTCCGGTCAAGAGCGCGGTCGAAGAGGCGCAGATGACCCAGCGCAACTGGATGGAGCTGCGGGCCGGCGTCACGCTGTCGGCCCTGGGCGCGCTGGCGACCCAGTTTGGCGGGTTGCGGGAGGGGCGCAAGTCGATCCTGTTCTTCAGCCAGGGCCCACCAGTACGCCCGGGCAGCCCCAACGACCAGCGCTACAAGGAGGCGATCGAGGCGGCCAATCGCGGCAACGTCACTATTCATGTCATCGATCCGCGCCCGCTCGGGTCCGTCGGCTTCGGTGGCGACGACATCCTGCGCCGCATTGCCTACGACACCGGCGGCCGCGCCATTGTCAGCACCAACGATCCCGAACGCCACCTGCGAACTGTGATGTCCGATGCCGGCTCTTATTACTTGATCGGCTACACGCCGACGCGGCGCACCAACGACGGCAAGTTCCACGAGATCAAGGTGCGCGTGAAGCGGCGTGGCGTCGACGTGACCGCACGGCGCGGCTACTGGGCGGCCAGCGAGAAAGAGATCACCGCCGCCGCCGAAGCCGCCGCCACGCCGGTGAACACGGCGCTCACCACGGCGTTGTCGGCGATGTCCGATTCGGCGACCGGCAGGGCAGTGACCATCTGGACCGGCGTGTCCAGGGGCGACGAGGGCCGCACGCGCTTTTCCTACACCTGGGAAGCGGCGCCGGCCTCGGCCGACCGGCCGGCGCGGCTCGAGATTCAGCCGCTGGACGATGCCGGCAAGGAATCGATGCCGGCGCAAGTGATTGGCGGCGCGCCCGGCGAGTTGCCGCTGATGGCGCATTTCGAGTGGCCGGCCGGGCGGCAGCGCCTGCGCTTTACCTCGATGACCCAGGCCGGCGAGACCATCGACCGCTGGGTACAGGCCCAGGTGGTGCCCGACCTGTCGAAGAGCGCGCTCGTGCTTGCGACTCCGCGGTTCCTGCGCGCGCGCAACATGATCGAGCTGCGGGCGATCGAAGCGAACCCGTCGGCATCGCCCACCGCATTAACCCGGTTCACCGCTACCGAGCGGGTGCTGGTGGAGATTGGGTTGGACTCGCCAGCTGGCGATGCCGCCCTGGTCAAGGTCGAGTTGCTCGACGCCAAGGGATCGCCGTTGCGCGTGCTCGACGCGCCGCCGCTGTCCGGTGGCCGCCTGCGCATGCCGCTGCCGGTCGGGAGCTTGGCCAACAGCACCTACCTCCTCAAGGTCACGGCCACCGTCGGCGAACAGTCGGCGGAGCAGTGGGTGGCATTTCGCGTCGCCCGCTAGACGCCGTTTCCCTCTAGAATGTGCCTGTCCGGCCGTCCGCCGGTGCCCGAATGACCCGAATCACCACGCTGCTGGTTGCCCTCGTCCTGGCCACGGCGCTCGGCGCGCAGGCGCCGTCTCCGGCGTCGTCCGCGGCACCGTCCACCGCGCGCGGCGAATGGCCCACCTACGGTGGCGACCTGGCCAGCACCAAGTACTCACCGCTCGACCAGGTCACCGCGGCGAACTTCGCCTCGCTGAAGATCGCGTGGCGCGCCAAGTCGCCAGACGGTTTTCTCAGCCTGACCCTGCCCGACGGCACCGGGTGGTCGGCCGACTCCAAGTTGATCTTCGACGAGCTGAATCGTCTTGACCCCACGCGGTGGCGCGACGGCCAGCCACCGTTCGTGCAGAACTACAAGGCCACGCCGCTGATGGTCAACGGCACCTTGTACGTGAACACGGCTTCGTCAGTCGGCGCCGCCTACGACGCGCGCACCGGCGCGCTCAAGTGGGTCTACAACCCCAAGAGCTACGAGTCGGGGACGACGACGCTGACGTTGCGGTGGAATCAGCGCGGGGTCGCGTACTGGGCGGGCGGCAGTGACGAGCGGATCTATTGGGGCACCGGCGACGGATACCTCATTTGCGTCGATGCCAAGACCGGCAAGCCGGTGGCGGGCTTCGGCAACAACGGCAAGGTGGACTTGATGGAGGGCCTGCCGCGCGCGAAGCGCGGCACCCGCGACTACCTCAACGCCTTGACCTACTCCGTGCAATCCCCGCCCATCGTCGTCAAGGACGTGATCATCACGCCGGCCGCGATCTCGTCGTTGATCAAGACCAAGGAACAGATCCCTGGGTGGATCCGCGGCTTCGATGTTCGCACCGGCAAGGTGCGGTGGACGTTCCAGACCGTGCCGTCGAAGGGCGAGTTTGGCAGCGAGACCTGGGCCGACGGTTCGAACGAGTACGCCGGCAAGGTCACGGTGTGGACCATGATGAGCGCGGACGAGGAGTTGGGGCAGGTCTACTTGCCGACCAACACGACCGCGCCCGACTTCTACGGCGCGCATCGTCTCGGCGACAACCTGTTCGCCGAAAGTATCGTCGCGCTGGATATCGCGACGGGCAAGCGCGTGTGGCACTTCCAGACCGTGCATCACGGCCTGTGGGACTACGACAACCCGGCGGCGCCGAACCTGCTCGACATCACGGTGAATGGCAGGCGCATCAAGGCGCTGGCCCAGATAACGAAGCAGGGCTACGTCTATACCTTCGATCGCGTGACCGGCCGGCCCGTGTGGCCGATTGTCGAGACGCCGGTGCCGGCGTCCGATGTGCCCGGCGAGAAGGCGTCGCCGACGCAGCCCATTCCGTCGAGGCCGGCGCCGTACGAGTACCAGGGCGTCGCGGTTGACGACCTCGCCGATTTCACGCCGGAGCTCCGCGCGGCGGCGATCAAGGCGATCGAACCGTTCCGCTACGGGCCGTTATTCACGCCGCCGTCCGTGCAGGGGACCATCGTCAGGCCCGGCACCACCGGCGGCGGCAACTGGCAAGGCGCCGCCGTCGACCCGTCAACGGGCCTGCTCTATGTGCCGTCGCGCAACGCCTACGGCGTGGTCAAGCTCGGCGTGCCTGACGCCGCGCTCGACAGCAACCTGCTCTACATGCAGCAGCCGGGCCGCAGCCCGCAGATGCCGGATGGGGTGCCGCTGTTCAAGCCGCCGTACTCGCGGATCACCGCCATCGACATGAACACCGGCAACCACACGTGGATGGTGCCGGCCGGCGACGGCGATCGCATTCGCAACAACCCGCGGCTGAAGGGCCTCAACCTGCCGCCGGTCGGTGGCGACAGCACGTTCAGCGGTCCGCTGCTGACCAAGACGCTGTTGATGTATGCGCTGACGGCGGGTGGCAGCACCGGCGGTCCACGCCTGGTGGCATACGACAAGGCGACGGGGAAGGAACTGGCGTCGGTGGACCTGCCGGGCGTGGCCATCGGCACGCCGATGACGTATTCGGTCGACGGGAAGCAGTACGTGGCGATCACCGTGCAAGGCGCGACTCAGGCGGCGGTGCCGGAGTTGGTGGCGTTGGCGCTGCCTTAAAGGCAACCACGAAGGACGCGAAGGTCGCCACGAAGGACACGAAGGAACTTTTCATTCCGGACTGTGTCTAACTCTCCCATGTCACGGACCGCTCTCACGTGGTTCGCCATCGCAGCCGCTGGATGCGCTGCGCGTGGGCCTTCTCCGCAAGTGGTTGCCGAACTGGGCAAAGCCACCGCGCTTGTCCGCGAAGGCTGTTATTCCTGCCTGAAAGAAGCACAGGCCATCTTCGAGCGGCTTGCCGGGCCGCCGCGACCGGCGCCTGGTGCGGCCCAAGGCGCGTTCGAGGCAACCCTGCTGATCGCAATGCGCGAGAAGGAGCTGGGGATTCCAGCCGAGGTCTCACTCGCTCGGGCGAGGCAGCTGGCCAGTCCAACAGGCAATCCCAAAGAAGGGGTTGCCTCCACTGCCTCTCCCTCGGTGCTGCTCGACGCGGCCGAACTCGTGAACGGCGAGACCGGCGGCCTCGATCCCGAGCAGCGCGCAAGACTCTTCGGAGCGAGGGCCGCGCTTGACCCCGCCAACGCCGCGCGCCGCGCCCTTGATCCCTGGGTCGCGACCGATCCGGTCGCTCAATACGTCGCGTTGATGATCGATTGCGAGCAAACCCGCTTGCGCAACACCGTCGATCCTGCCGCAGTCCTGGCTCGCTACGACGGCGTGCCGCTGATCGGGTTCCGGCTCGCGGTGTGTGGTGGGGCCGGCGCGCCCCAGGCCGCGCCGCTTCGCGAGGCCAACCCTCGCCTTCTCGACACGCCGCCGTGGGAAGCGCGCCGCGCCATGGTGGGCGGGCCGTCCGAGCCCATCGACCTGTACCGCGCGGCCACCTTGCTGCGCTCGGCACACGAGGCGTTTCCTTCCTCGCCGTGGATCACGCTCACCGGGGCGCGCATCCATCAGTCGCTGGCGGAGTTTGAAGCCGCGCTCAGCGGATTCGATACCGTGCTCGCCGAGACGGCGACCCATCGCGATGCCCTGCTCGGCCGCGTGACCAGCCTGAGCTACCTGATGCGGCACCCGGAGGCGGTCGCGACGGCGTCCCGGATGATCGAGCTCGGCACCTGGCACATGGGCGACGCGTACTATTGGCGGGCGTGGAACCAATACCACCTCAAGGCGCTCGCGCTGGCGTGGTCTGACGTCGAGCAGGCGATCAAGCTCTTGTCCAACAGCAGCGTCTACATGCTTGCCGGCTTGATTGCTTACGACCGTAAGGACCTGCCGACCGCGATTGCCAGGTTCGATCGATCGTTCGATCTCGACGGCACCAACTGCGATGCGGTGTGGATGGCAGGACTGGTCCACGTGGATCAGGAATCGTGGCCGCTGGCTTCGCCGAAGTTCGCGCGGGCGATGAGTTGTTTCTCGAACGCCGCATCGCAGGCCAAGGCCGACCTGGGCGCGCTCGATGCCGAGGTCAAACGCGCGGGCGGGTCGTTGACCCCGCCTGGCAGGGAAGCGCGTCAGCGCGCCAAGTTGACGAGGGACATGGAAGTGGCCGCCGAGCGCTCGGCGCAATCCGCCTTCAACGCCGCCCAGGGCTACGCCCGAATGGGGCAAAAGGCGCTGGCGCTTGCGCACGTCGAGATGGCGATCGCCGAACCGCGCATGAAAGAGAAGGCGGCGGCGCTCAAGGCGGCGATCGAGAAGATGCCTTAGCCTTACAGGAGTTCAGGAGGAGAAGAGAACCCCTACTCTAGCTTCTCCTGATCTCTTGATCTCCTCTAGACATCCAGTGTCACCACGACCGGCCCGTGATCGCTCGTCCCGATTTCTCGCTGAACGACCGAGGTGGTGGCGCGAGAGGCGAGGGCCGTCGAGGCCAGCACGTAGTCGATCCGCCAGCCGATGTTGCGCGCTTTCTGGTTGCGCCACGGCGCCCACCAGGTGAACAGGTCGTGGTTGTCGGGATCGAGCGTGCGTCCGACATCGACCAGCCCGTGTGAGATGACGCGTTCCAGCAACCCCCGCTCGTCGGGCCTGGTCCCGATCTGGTTCAACTTGCGCAGCTTGATGTGAACATCCCGCTCTTCGCGGGCGACATTGAGGTCGCCGCAGAAGATCACCAGCCGCTGTTCGCGCTCTGCCTCCGCCGCAAACGAGTCGAGCGCGTCGAGAAAGCGCAGCTTCGCCTCGTAGTCCTTGCCGCCGTTGGGCACGTAGATCGACGCCACCATGATCTCGCCGAGCGGCGAGGCAATCGTGGCGCAGGCGATGCGCTGTTCGAAGTCGAAGCCCGGGTGCGAACAGGATGGGAAGACGTTGGTCAGCGACTTCGCGAACAGCACGGCTACACCCGAGTAGCCCTTCTCGCCGTGCCAGTAGCTCCAATAGCCCTCGACATCACGCAGCTCAAACGGCAACTGGTCGAGCGACGCCTTGATTTCCTGCAGGCACACGATGTCGGGCTTTTCGGTGGCGAGCCAGTCGAGGAGCTGTCCTTGCCGGGCACGAATGCCGTTGACGTTCCAGGTCGCAATCTTCATCTTTATCAAAGCCTTACACGGAAGCACGGAAGCACTGAAGTCATCTGGATTGGGTTCCGTGTTTCGGTGCTGCCGGGTTTCCGTGCGGCGCATTGGCTTGCCAGTTCACGACCAGCGTCGCCGATCGCGGCGCGGCATCGCTCGCCGGCAAGTTGACCAGGAAGCGCGTGCCGTCGGGCGTGACGTCGAACGCGCGAATGGGCGCGCCGGCGTCGAACAGGCGATCGAGCGAGGCGACCGCCGGCGGTTGCGCAACCCCGCGAAGGGGTGGCCCCCACTGCAGGCGAACCATGTGCACTTCGGAACCGCGCCGGAAGTACAGCGCGCTGCCGTCGCCGCGCCAGCGTGGCTCGGTGCCGCCGGCAGTGGTCACGCGCAGCCGAGTGCCTGGCTTCGGGAACGAATCCACGTAGATTTCAGGCTGCCCCGATTCGTCAGAGGTATACGCGACCGAGCGGCCGTTGGGCGCGAACGCGCCGTAGGTCTGGTTGAAGCTGGACGATAGATAGGCGCCCGGTGTCGCGCCTGGCACCTGCGGCAACACCCAGAGGTCGTCGCGGGTCTGCGCGTCGGTGCGTCCGACCAG
The DNA here is from genome assembly GCA_030697165.1 of Acidobacteriota bacterium. Taxonomy (NCBI): domain Bacteria; kingdom Pseudomonadati; phylum Acidobacteriota; species Acidobacteriota bacterium. Next base: position 140,635 of record JAUYQQ010000013.1, on the reverse strand, counting down.
CAGGAAGGCGCCGTCGCGGGACCAGTCCCAGAGTTGGATCGGCGGATCGAGCGTTACGATCGTTTGCTCGGGCAGCACCGCGCCGGCGCCGCGAATCATGATGTGCCGGCGCTTGCCGACCCACGCGACGCGCCGGCCGTCGGGCGACCACACCGCGCTCTCGTCGACATCGGTGCCGAGCGACAGTCGCGTCGGCACCGTCTGCGCGGCGTCGCGAATCCACACGTCGAGCGTGCGCAATTGCGGATCGAGTTGCGTCACGGCGACCCGGCGGCCGTCTGGGGCAATGCGCAGGTCCCACGATTCAGCCGGCTCACCGGCGCGGCCGAGGAGGTCGCCGGTCGGTGATAGCCAGCGCAGTTCGCGGAGCCGCGATCCCGGTGCGCCGTAGATCAGTACCTCGGCGGCCGCAGTGGCGAACAGTTGCCCGAGCGGTCCGCGCCCCGCATTCAGGCCGGCGAGCGTCGGTCGGGCGGACGCCTGCCAGGTGGCGGGGTCGAGCAGCTGCGCCATCAGGTTCGTGTCGTTCAGGGTCAGCAGCGTGTGTCCGGCGATCAGCGGTTGTGCGTCGGAGTCGCTGACCTTCGTGCGCGAGGAGGGGTTGTCGAGCGACGTCAGCCAGACGCCGGCCCGGCCTCGTTCGCTCGCCGTCACGAGGTAGGCGACGTGCCGCCCATCCGGGAGGAACGCCGGCCAGGAGTGGGAGGTCTCGCCGCCCTCAGCGATCGATGTGAGCGGAGTGACAACGCCGTCGGCGGCCCGCCGCCGCAACCCGCCGGTGCTGCCGGCAAACACCAAATCGCCGGCCGCGTTCCATGTGGCGCCGCGCGCGCCCGGCGCGTCGGCGAGATCGCTGACCGCTCCCGAGGCGAGATCCAGTGCCCGCAAGCGGCCCTCGGCCAGGAAGCCCACGCGCGACCCGTCGGTCGACCAGAACGGGGCGGCGGCGCCGTCAGTCGCCGGCAACGCGCGGGCCTCGGCGGTTGATAGATCCTGCAGCCACAGCGAGACACGGCCTGCGGCTGCGGCCGGAAACACCAGCCGGCGGCCATCGGGGGCCAGCGCGAGTCCAAAGGGGTAGTCGGCGCCCGAGCCCACCTCGACCGAGCCTGGTGCCAGCCAAGCCGCACGCACCGGTTCCGGTCCGGCCGGCGCGGGCGGGGGCGCCTGCCCACAGGCAGACAGCGCCAGCACGGCGACGAGCAAGGGATATACTGTCGGTCTTACGTCCACAGGAGGATGCATCGCATGCGTAATCGTTTTCTCGCCCTGGCCATCACTGTCGTCGTGGCGGGACTTCCCGGCGCCACCGCGGCGCTCGCGCAAACCGCCGCGCCGGCTCGCCGCCCTGACGTCATCTTCGTGCCCACCCCCGAGGCGGTGGTCGAAGCGATGCTGCAGGTGGCCAACGTTACCAAGAACGACATGGTGTACGACCTCGGGTGTGGCGACGGCCGCATTCCGGTGACCGCCGCCAAGAAGTATGGCGCACGCGGCGTCTGCTTTGACATCGATCCGCAGCGCATCAAGGAAGCCAACGAGAACGTCGCCAAGAACAACGTCGGAAACCTGGTCAAGGTGGTCGAAGGCGACCTCTTCGAACAGGACCTGAGCGGGGCCAGCGTGATCACGCTTTACCTGCTGCCGTCGCTCAACGTGAAGCTGATGCCCAAGCTGATGAAGGAACTGAAGCCCGGCACCCGCATCGTCTCGCATGCCTTCGACATGGGCGACTGGAAGCCCGAGAAGGAACTGGACGTCGACGGCCGCAAGGTTTACTACTGGACGATTCCGAAGCGGTAAGGTCTTTGTGGCATCCGGCTTTAGCCGGATAGACTTGGGCGATTTGAACCGCCGAAGTTTATTACTACTCGCGGCCATCCTGGCCGCAGTCGCTGTGTTGCTGGCCGCGAGCGGCGGCGTTCGCGCCACCGTTGGCGGCCTTCGCATTTCCGCCCGATTCCCTCTTCCTACATCAATTGCCGCGCTCGCCGCGGTCGGCGCCTGGTGGCTGCTGGCACGCCGCGCGAAGTCGGTTGATTCAGATCTCGAATCGGCCTGGCTCACCCTTGAACGCCACGGCACGCCCGCCATCATCCTCGTCGCTGCGGCGAGTGGAACTGTTGCGACCATCTTCGCCACAAGTTCTGCTGCCGGCGCTGACGCTTCTGGCTACTTAAGCCAGGCAGCCATGTGGGAGCGCGGTGGCTTCACACATATTGACGAGCTCGCTCTTACCCTGACGGCGATCGATCCGTGGATCACGTCGCCCCTGGGATGGCGGCCGATGCACATCCCGTGGATGCAAGCGCCCACCTATCCGCCTGGCCTTCCCTGGCTGATGTCGTGGGTTCCAGGCACAAGCCACCCCGACTGGGTCGTGATGCTCTCGGCGGCCGCTGCCGTGTGTGCGACTGGAGTGATGGCGGTGCGGCTCTCGGGACCGGTCGCCGGAATGCTGGCGGCCATGCTGCTGGCCATCAGCCCGGTGTTTCTGTTTCAGTCGGTTCAACCGATGAGCGATGTGCCGGTGACGGCCGCCTGGATGACATGCTGGGCTCTGCTGTTGTGGCCGAGGGCGCGGTTTGCCGCCGGCATCGCGTGCGCATTCGCTGTGCTCATCCGACCGAATCTGGCACCGCTAGCCGCCGTACCGCTGTTTGCGATTGGTTGGCACCTTCGGCGTCTAGCCGGATTCTCTCTGCCCGTCGTGATTGCGGCAGCAATCCTGATGTTCCTTCAGAACATGTGGTACGGGTCGCCGCTGCGCTCTGGCTATGGCACCGCCGACGAGCTGTTTGCGCTCTCGAACATCGGCGCCAACGCCTCCCGATACTTCTCATGGCTGATGTCCACGTCTCCGATGCTGCTGGTCGCGCCGGTTGGAGCAGCCCTCGTGTGGCGCCACGCGTTCACGAAGCCGCTCGCCGCATTCAGCGCATTGGTCGTGGCCGCCTATCTTGTTTATGCCGTCTTTGATGTCTGGTCATACCTGCGCTTCCTGCTTCCTGCGATGGCCATCGCCGCGGTATTCGCGGCTATTGCGATCGCGGCCGCGCTCCGGCGCCTGCCTGCGCCAGTGCGAGTGATGGCCGCGCTGGCTGCGATCCTGGGCATCGCCGCGCACGGCATCTCCCAGGCGCGAGCGCTTGATACGTTCCGGCTGGCCGATCAGCAGCGGCGGGTCGCACAAGTGGCGCGTTTCCTGTCCACCACACTGCCGGCCGATGGCGTGATCGTGTCAGGCGAACAGAGTGGCGCTTTGAGGTACTACACCGGCCGTTCGATCCTGCGTTGGGATCTCGCGTCGCCCGACGCACTGGCGGCGGCGCTCATCGCCTTGAACGCGGCCGACCGCCCAGTCGTGGTCGCTCTCGATGCGTGGGAGCACGAACCGTTTCGCGCCAGGCTTGGCGCGCTGCCGGCGGTCTCCCTTGAATGGCCATCGGTGTTCGACGCGGGCACCTCGCATCGCACGCGGGTCTGGCGCTTGAGTGATCGCGTTCGCTTTCTGCGCGGCGAACAGGTACAAACGCTCAGGCAACCGTGAAGAGACTCGACTGGGTGTTCCTGGCCGCAATCCTGCTGATCGCCTCGGTGTTGAGGTTGTGGGCGCCGTGGGACGATGTGCTCGGCGGAACCCGCGTGAACTTTCTCGAAACCGACGCCTGGTACCACGTCAGGCTGGTCGAGAACCAGGTTCGCAATTTCCCGCATCGCGTCACGGTCGATCCATACGCCTCGCCCAACGGCCAGTACGTCGCGGTGGCGCCCCTTCTCGACATCGCAATCTCCATCGCCGTGGTCGCGACCCAGGGCAGGGACGCGTCGACAGATTACATTGAGCGCGTCGCGGCGCTCGCGCCGGCGGTCGCAGGTGTGCTGGCCGTGGCGGCGGTCTGGCTCCTCGGCACGATCGCGTTCGATCGCCGCGCCGGTCTGATCGCGGGACTGCTGGCGGCAGTCTTGCCCGGGCACTTCCTCGACCGCACGCTCGTGGGCTTTGTCGACCACCACGCGCTTGAGGTGTTGCTCTCGTTCGCCGCCTTGGTGTGTCTCACTGTGGCTCTTCGTTCCCGACAAGAAGTGCCCTCCCGACAAGAAGTGCCCTCCCGACAAGAAGTGCCCTCCCGACATGAGGTGCCCTCCCGACATGAGGTGCCCTCCCGACAAGAGGTGCCCTCCCGACAAGAGGTGCCCTCCCGACAGGAGGTGTCCTCCCGTCAAGAGTTGGCAGTCCCGGCGGTAGCCGCAGGTCTCTTGCTAGGGCTATACCTCTTGGCGTGGGGGAGTGGCGCGTATTTTGTCGCCATCCTGGCCGCGTGGGTGGGGTTGATGCCGCTGGTGGGCCGGTCTCGTGACGACGTCGCGCCGGCGGCCCGCGCTTCGGCGATTGCTGCCGCGGTGGCGCTCGTGCTCGTCGTGGTGCTGCAGGACCCGGGTCTCTTCCGCTACAACACCCAAGTCGCGGCGCTGGCGGCGTTGCTGGTGTTGTCGCTGCTGGTCATGCTGCTGGCCGATCGAGTTCTCCTGGCTTTCGGTGCGCTGGGCGCGCTGGCCGTCGTGGCCATGGCCGCGGCCTACCTGGTCGAGCCCAATCTCGTGCGGCAAGTAACGACCGATCTCGCCCGGTTCAGCCCCGATCCCACGCGCATGGCCGTGCTCGAGGCCCGGCCGCTGTTTCTCTACACCGGCAACTGGGAATGGTCGCAGCCCTGGGTATTCTTTCGCGGCGGCTTCTATGTCGGGTTGCTCGCCGTGGTGTGGCTCGCGGTCACCGTCTGGAAGTCGCGGCGTCTCGATCACCTGCTGATCGTGATCTTCACGGTGGTCAACTACGCGGCGACCGTGGGCCAGAACCGTTTCGGCTACTACCTCGTACCGGCTGCGGCGCTGGTGGCGGGCTGGCTGTGTGTGCGCGTGCTCGACTGGGGCGGCGTGCCCCACGCTGGCAATCCACGCCCCCTCATCAAGCCGTGGCTGCCGATGCAGCGCGAGTTGGCAATTGTGCTGGTGGCGGGCGTGGTCGTGGCGCCCAATCTCGTGCCGGCCGCGCTTACCACCACCCGCGCCGGCGGCATGGCCGATTACTGGGCGTCGGCCATGCAGTGGTTGCGGACCCAGACGCCAGAGCCGTTCGCGCAACCCGGTTACTACTACGCCAGGTACGGTGCCGCGAATCCGCCCGCGGCCTACACGGTCATGAACTGGTGGGATCAGGGGTACTGGCTGATCCAGGCCGCGCACCGCGTGCCGGTGTCGAACCCGACGCAGGGCGGGGCGCCACAGTCCGCTGCGTTTCTCACGGCGACAGACGAGGCGGCAGCGCTCGACATCCTGAAGGCCAATCGGTCGCGCTTCGTGATGGTGGACTGGGAACTGCCGTTCCGCGATGCCGGTAACGGCTCGCTGGCCGGGCGCTTCCAGAACCTCGCCGACTGGGCCGGCGTGCCCACCGATCGCTTCTACTCGCTGTGCTACTCGCGCATTCGCGAGAGCGACGCGTGGACGCCCAGTTGGATCTACTTCGAGCCCTACTACCAGGCGATGGCGTACCGGTTGATGGTGCTGGGCGGCCAGGGAGTCAACCCGGTGAACAGCACCTGGTTGGTGCGCAGGCAGCAACGAGTGGATTCGACCGGCCGTCAGTTCTGCGAGGTGTCGGAGGCGCAGTCATTCGCCTCGGCAGATGACGCCAGACGGGCCGCCGCCGGCCGCGGTCCCGAATTCGTCGTCGTCGGCCGCACCCCGTGGCAACCGGCGTTCCCGGTGCCAGGAGTGACCAGCATGCGACTGGCGCAGGAGTTTCGCGCCGAGGGTCAAAAGCCGAACGAATCGCCGATGGTCCGGATTTTCGAGGTCATTCCGGATTAACAAGAGATCAGGAGACCAAGAGAAATTCCTTATCTCTTGACCTCCTGTTATTCCGCTCTGAGGGCGACGGCTGGATCCGTGGCCGCGGCTCGCCTGGCGGGTGCCCAACACGCCGCCGCGAGCACCACCGCAAACAACAGCGCGGTTCCGCCGAAAGCCACGGGGTCGATCGCCGTGACGCCGACCAGCAGGCTTTGCGCCAGTGTGCCGACCACGCCGGCGAGCAGCAGGCCGATGGTGACGCCGGCCATGCCGAGCCACGCCGCCTGCTTCATGACCATCGATCGCATGTTGCCGTGCGAAGCGCCGAGTGCCATGCGGATGGCAATCTCGCGCGTGCGTTGGGTGACCAGGAACGCCATTAGGCCGTACAAACCGAGCGCGGCCAGGCCGACGCCAATGCTGCCCACGCTACCCGCGATCCATGCCGTCAGCCGCTGCGGCAGCAACCCTACCGCCACCGCCTCATCGAACGACTGCAGCAGGACGATCGGCACGTTGGGCTCGACCTGCGTCATGGCGCTTCGGATGTCGGTGGCGACCGGCCGCCCGGCGGCGTGCTTCACGAAGAGCGAGAACTCGCTGAACGCCTGCTGCGCGAGCGGCACGTAGACAAAGTTGCGCGGGCCGTCGCTGACGTAGCGGTACTTGGCGTCGGCGGCGACGCCGACGACGGTGAGCGGCTGCGGCTCGGACTCGCGGGAATGATGCATCACCTGCTGGCCGACGGCCGATCGCCCGGGGAACAGCCGCCGTGCGAAGGTCTGGTTGAGCACGGTGACGCGCGGGGACCCTTCTCGGTCGGCGGCGGTAAAAGCGCGGCCTTCGACAATCGCCATGTCAACAGTTTCGAAGTAGCCGGCCGAGACGATGTCCCAGTCGGCGTCCCACGTGCCGTCCCGCTGTGGTCCGCTGACGCCCGGCGCGCTGATCGAACCGAGGCCGAACCCGCCACCCTGCAGGGGGACCATTCGCGCTGTTGCGACCGCGGTCACGCCGTTGATCGCGCGCAGCCGTTCTTCGTAGCGCTCGGCCAACGCGACGGCCTCCTGCCCCCGAAAGCCCGAGAGCGAGACATCCACCGAGGCAATCTGGACGTTGGCGGTCGCGAATCCCGTGTCGATCGTGGACGCGGCCTGCAACGTGCGCACGAACAGGAATGCGATCACCACGAGCATCAGTGACAGCGCCACCTGGCCCGCGACCAGGACGTTGCGCAAGCGGAAGCGGCGGCGGTCGACGGTCGCATTGGCGCCGTGAAGCATCGGCGCGAGGTCGGCGCCAAGCGCATGCCGCGCGGGCGCGAGACCAAACACCAGGCCGGCGGCGAGCGCCACGCCCATGGCGAACAGCATGACCCGCCAGTTCAGCGACAGGTCGAGGTTGATCATCACCGGCAACGCCGGCAGGAAGCTTTCGAGCACCTGGATCAGCGCGAAGGTGAGCGGCAGCGCCGCGGCGCCGGCGACGGCAAAGAGCACCACCGTTTCGGTCAGTAGCTGCGCGATCAGCCGTCCACGGCCCGCGCCGACCGCCAGTCGCGTCGCCATCTCGCGCCGGCGGGTGGCCGCGCGCGCCAGCAGCATGCCGCCAACATTGCTGCAGGCGATCGCCACCAGTGCGCTGGTGAGGGCGAAGAGGAAGCCGATGAAGGCGAGGAACGGCGTGCGCATCGGTCCAGGGATTCGGCTGGTGTGAATCACTGCAATCGTGTGCCGAGGGTTGGCGAGCGGCTCCGAGGCCTTGAACGCTTCCATCAACGTGACCAGTTCGGCTTGTGACTGCGCGGCCGTAATCCCAGGTTTCAGCCGGCCGATCGCCACGGTCCAGACGGCGCTTGGTTGCGTGAGCAGTCGCGAATTGTCCATGCCGCGCACCGTCGCAACCATGGCCATGGGGACCCACGCTTCGGTGCCAACGAGTGACGAGCCGTTGAAACCCGGCTCGGCGACGCCGACCACGGTGAAGGTCTGGTTGTTGAGGCGGAGGGGCTTCTGCAGGATCTCGGGGTCGCGGTTGAAGCGGCGTTCCCAGAAGGCGTGGCTCAGCACCACCACCGGCCGTTCGCCGGGAACCTCGTCTTCGTCGGGTCTGAAGAAGCGGCCGAGCGCCGGCCGCGTCCCCAGCACGTCGAAGTAGTTACCCGAGACCAGCATGCCGAAAATGCGTTCGCTCGCGCCGTGGTCGCTGAGCGTCATGGGCCCGCCGCCAAAGTTGAGGGCCGCGATGCCCTCGAGCGTCTGGGTGTGGTCCTTCAGGTATTTCACCGCCGGATACGACATGTTGTCGAACCCGCTCTCGCCCTGGTTGGCGCGGCCAATATCGACCACCCGCGACCCGTCGCGCACGCCCGGGGCCGGCTCGAACAGGAGGGCGTCGGTCAGGCTGAAAATGGTGGTGGCGGCGGCAATGCCAATCGCCAGCGAGGCCACCGAGGTCAGCGTGAAGAGCGGGCTGCGCCCGAGCATCCTGACGGCGTAACGCAGATCGGGGAGGATGGCCATGCTCCCACTAGACGCCGATCGGCCGGAAATTGTTTCAGCCTCGGCGGATAATAGAGGCTTGAACCGCCTGACCTCCTTCCAGCGCCTCGCCCTGTGGGCGACGGCGACGACGTATTTCTTGATCCTCGTGGGTGGACTGGTCCGCGCCTCCGGCGCCGGGCTGGGGTGCCCCGACTGGCCCCGCTGCTTCGGCGGCTGGGTGCCGCCGATGTCGTTGGCCGAGTTGCCGCCGCAGTTCGACCCCTCGCAGTTCAACCCCACGTTGATGTGGACCGAGTACCTCAATCGCCTGCTCGGCGCCACCGTCGGCCTCTTGATCATTGCCACGGCCGTCTCGGCGTGGCGGCACCATCGCCGCGACCCGCGCATCCTGTGGACGACGATCGCGGCGGTGCTGCTCACCGGCTTCCAGGGATGGCTCGGCGGGCAGGTGGTGGCGCACGAGCTTGCGGCGTGGATCGTGACGGTCCACATGGTCGTCGCGCTCGTGATCGTGCAGATGCTGTTGTACGTCACGGTCCGCGCGTTCCCGCCCGCGCACCCCGGCACCTCAGCACCCAAGCACGTAAGCACCTTCGCGATGGTGCTGATCGCGATTACGCTGATCCAGATTGTGCTCGGCACGCAGGTGCGTGGCGCGCTGGACGCCGCGCTCGACGCCGGAGTGGCGCGCGACGCGGCGCTCGCCACCGTGGGCGCGCTCGATTACCTGCACCGCGACGCGGCGTTCGTCATGCTGCTGGGGTCGATCCTGCTGTGTTTCTGGCTGGTGGCCAAGGCAACCGCTCCGACTAAGGCCGGACACCACATGACGTTGGTTTGGTGGTCGTGGGCCGTCCTGGGCCTGGCCGTGGCGCAGGTGGCGGTGGGCCTGGTGATGGCATATGTTTCCCTGTTACCCGCCGCGCAGGTCGTGCATCTGACCCTGGCAAGCCTGTTACTCGGCGCGGAAACGGTGTTGCTGCTCCTCAGCTGGAGAGGTTCGGTATGAAAATACGTTTGCTCCTCGTCGCGCTCGCCGTCGTCCCGTCCGCTTGTGCGCGCCCATCCGAACCCGCTCCCACCCCGACCAATCAATCCGCCCACGACGGGCATGGCGCCGCCGCCCCGGCCGCCGCGCCGCGCACGAAGTTGCTTGGGAACCTCGGCACGTACCACCGCACCATCAAGACGGCCAGCCCCGAGGCGCAGCGGTTCTTCGACGAAGGCCTGGCGTTGCTCTACGGCTTCAACCACGAGGAAGCATTCAGGTCGTTCGAGCGCGCCGCCACACTCGACCCTTCGTCGCCCATGCCGCACTGGGGGATGTCGCTGGCGCTCGGCACCAACATCAACGATGTCGCGCCCGCGGATCGCCTCAAGCAGGGCTACACGCACCTCGCCGAGGCCGAAAAGCGTAAGAGTGGCGGCAGCGAAGTGGAGCAGGGGTTGGTCGAGGCGCTGGGCAGGCGGTACGTCGCGGAACCCACCGGCGATCAACAAGACCGCGAACAGGCGTACTCGAAGGCGATGGGCGAGCTGGCGAAGCGCTTTCCGGAGGATGACGACGTGGCGACGCTCCACGCGGAGAGCATGATGAACCTGCGGCCGTGGCGTCTGTATAAGAAAGACGGCACCCCCGAGCCGGGCACCGACGTGATCGTCGCCGCGCTGGAAAGTGTGATCAAACGCAACCCGCTGCACCCGGGCGCGAATCACTACTACATCCACGCCGTCGAGGCGTCGCAGACCCCCGCCCGCGCGCTCGACGCCGCCGGGCGCCTGGAAACCCTCGTGCCCGGCGCGGGACACCTGGTCCACATGCCTGCGCACGTTTACATCCGCACCGGTCAGTACGCGAAGTCGGCGAAGAGCAACGCCGACGCGGCGGCCGTGGACGAGAAATACTTCAAGGCCACCGGCGCCGACCGGGGCTTCTATGCGTCGATGTATTACGGGCACAATCTGCAGTTCGAATCGGCGGCAGCCATGTATGCCGGCAACTTCGCGCAGGCGCGCGATGCCGCGCGCCGCACCGTTGCGCTCGCCGATCCCATCGCCGATCAAATGGCGATGCTCGAGCCCTTTGCCGCGCAGGAGCTGGCCGTGCTCGTGCGATTCGGCCAGTGGGAGCCGATCCTTGATGCGAAGGCGCCGGCGCCCACCCGCACCGTGCAGACGTCGCTCTACCACTTTGCCCGCGGTGCGGCACGTGCCGCCAAGGGTCAGGTCGCCGAAGCCGAGGCGGAACTGTCGGCCCTGAAGACCGCAGCGGCGACGATCCCTCGAGATGCCATGGTCGGCCCGGCCAATGCCGCGGTGGACGTGATCTTTGTCGCCGTCACCGATCTCGCCGCGCGCGTCGCCGAAGCCAAAGGCGACATGCCCGCCGCGATCAAGGCGTTTACCGAGGCCGTCGCCGCCGAAGATCACCTGGGCTACAACGAACCGCCCGACTGGCTGCTTCCCGAACGGGAACGTTTGGGGGCGCTGCTCGTCAAGGCCGGCAAGTTCGCCGACGCCGAAACGGTGTTTCGTGCCGACCTCGAAAAGAATGTCGGCAACCCGCGGTCGCTGTACGGGTTGTTCCGCAGCCTCGAGGGGCAGCGAAAATCGGCCGCCCAGGAGACCAGGACCGCTTTCGAAAAAGCCTGGGCCGGGGCGGATGTCAGGCTCGGCGATGACCTCTATCCGGCTCGTCGCTAGGGGGCATCGTGAAACGCTGTGAGCATTGAAACCAACAGCGAGCTCGTCGAGCGGTTCCTCCATGACGCGGCTCGGTATCCTGGCGGTCATGCCGCCGGGGTCGCACGGCCGCAGACGGCGGGCGAGGTCGCGGAGATATTGACGGCCCCCCATAAAGGAGGGCCCTACGGGGTGTTGGTCGTTGGCGCTCAATCGTCACTGACTGGTGGCGCCACGCCGTTTGGTGACGTCGTGGTGAGCACCGAACGGCTCACCACACTCGCGATTGAAGGCGAGCTGGTCCGCGCCGGCGCCGGCGTGACCCTGCAAGCCATCCAGGATGCGCTGGCCCCGGTTGGCCGCTGGTTGCCGCCCGTGCCGACCTACCTTGGCGCCACCGCCGGTGGCGCGGCTGCGACCTGCGCGGCGGGCGCCGCGACGTTCAAGTACGGAACCATACGGCCGTGGGTTCACGGCTTGACCGTCGTGCTCGCGAGTGGCGACGTCCTCGAGCTGGAGCGTGGCCGCCGCCTGGCCTCGAGCCTCGTGTCGCTGCCGGCCCTTCGCATGCCCGACGTGCCCAAGTGCTCAGCGGGTTACTTCATCGCGCCCGACATGGACCTGGTGGATCTGTTCATCGGCTCCGAAGGCACCCTGGGCATCGTCACCGAGGTCATCTTCAGGACCGCGGCGCGGCCGGCCGCGCGGTGTCACGCGCTTGTGCCGATGGAAAGCGAGGAGGCCGGCATTCGCCTGGTCGCCGAGCTCCGCCTGGCCGCGCAGCAAACCTGGCGCACGGGCGATCCGCTCGGCGTGGACGTGGCAGCGATTGAACACATCGATGCGCGATCGATCGCCGTGGTCCGCGAAGACGGTGTCGATCGCAAGCTCGACATCACCTTGCCTTCGGGCGCCGGCATCGTCCTCTTGGTCGAAATGGAGTTGTCCCAGCCGGTTACTGACGAGGAGCTGTGGCGGCAGCTCGAGACCGCGCGCGATGACGGCGCCGCCGATTCGCCGCTGCGGCGCTTGTGCGCAATGCTCGATCGGCATGGCGCGCTCGATGACGCCGAGATTGCGCTGCCCGGCCACCACGCCCGTGCGGCGGCGTTTGCCGAGTTGCGGGAAGCTGTGCCGGCCGGCGTCAACCGCCGCGTCGCCCTGGCTCAACAACAGGTCGACCCGCGCATCTACAAGACCGCGGCCGACATGATTGTGCCGTTCGAACGCTTTGCCGAGATGATGCGCGAGTGCCGGCGGCTGTTTGCCGAGCGTGGCCTCGACCTCGCGGTGTGGGGCCACATCTCTGACGGCAACGTGCACCCCAATGTCATCCCGCGCAGCGCCGACGAAGTAACGAAGGGGCAGGAGGCGATCCTGGCGCTCGGGGAGGCGGTCATCGCCATGGGCGGGAGCCCGCTGGCCGAGCACGGCGTGGGCCGCAATCCCATCAAGCAGGCACTGTTGATGCGGCTCTACGGCTCAAGTGGGATTGCGGCGATGCGCGACCTCAAGCTCAGCCTTGACCCGCGCGGCATGCTCGCGCCGGGAGTGGTTTTCCCGGCACAATAGACACGTGCTAGATGAAGTGCAGGCGGCCGTGGCGGGCCGACCCGCCGACAGTGCCTTCATACTGCTGCTTGATTTCGACGGCACCCTCGCCGAATTCAACCTTGACCCGGCGGCGCCCCACCTGACGCCCCAGCGAAAAGACTGGCTCGAGCAGATCGCGCGGCAACCCGGGATGGCGGTGGGCATCGTCAGCGGCCGACGCCTCGACGACCTCCAGGAGCGGACGCGCCTGCCGGGCCATGTCTATCATGCCGGCCTGCACGGCCTGGAGATCGAGATCGAGGGACGCCGAACCGGGCATCCGGACCTGCTGGCCGCGGCCAAACGCCTCGAGGGGCTGGCCCATGCTCTGAGCCGGCTGGCCATCGAGCACCCAGGTGCCTTGATCGAAGACAAGGGCGCCAGCGTCGCGGTGCACGCGCGGGGCGTGCCCCCCGAGTTGCGCGAGGCCGTGTTTGCCACGGCCGACATCCTGGCGGTGCCGTGGATTGCCGAGCGGCTGGTGCGGCGGCTCGAAGGCCATGCGGTGGTCGAGTACCTGCCGAACATCAACGGCCACAAGGGCGACGCGACGCAGTGGATTGCCGAAAACGTCGAGGCGCGCACGGGGCGGCCGTCGTGGGTGGCGTATCTGGGCGACGACATCACGGACGAAGACGCCTTCCGCGCGATCAGCCGCGGCATCAGCGTGCTGGTCGGGCTGCGGCCGACCGCCGCCACGCACAAGCTCGACGGTATTGCCGATGTCGATCATTTCTTGAGATGGCTGGCGAGCAGAGGGTAAGGTCACAAGGGTGACACCCATTCCGCTTCATCACGGGGCCATCGGCAACGGCCGCGTGCTCGCACTGGTCGGGCCCGACACCAGCATCGATTGGCTGTGCCTGCCTCGGTTTGACAGCCCGTCGGTATTTGCGCGGCTGCTGGACCAGGAGCGCGGCGGCTCGTGGGCCTTCGAACCAATCGACACCTGGTCGGCCTCCTCCGCCTACATCCGCAACACGAACGTCGTCCGCACCGAGATCACGGCGGCCGATGGCCGCTTCGAGATCATCGACTTTGCCCCGCGCACGCTCGATGGCTACCGCGTGGATGCGCCGATCGAAGTGTGCCGGCTGCTCCGTCCGCTCGAGGGCACGCCTCGGGTGCGGATGCGGTTCGACCCACGCCCCGATTACAGCCGGGCCAAGGTCGAAGTGGTGGCGGCTGGGCACGGTGTCGAGGTAGTGGGTGGGCCGACGCGGCTGCACCTGGCGTCGAACGTGCCGGCGGCGTACATCCTGGACCGCGCCCCGTTCCGCATCGATCGCCCGGTCTTCTTCTCGCTCAGTTCCGGCCGCCCACCGGGCATTGACTCGGGCCCGGCGGCCGAGACCAGCGCCGAGATGACGATCCGCGCGTGGCGGTCGTGGGCCAAGAGCTGCGCGCTGCCATCGTTTGCCGCCGAGTCGGTGCTGCGTTCGGCCTTGTGCCTGAAGCTGCATGCCTTTAACGATACCGGCGCGATCATCGCCGCGGCGACGACGAGCCTGCCCGAGGCGATCGGGTCGGGCCGGACGTGGGACTACCGGTACTGCTGGTTACGCGATGCCGCGTTCGTGGTGGAGGCGCTGCGGCGCCTGAGCCACCTGTCGGAAGGCGAGGCGTTCGTGCGGTTCCTGCGCGAGATGGCCGACAGCGGTCCGCTGCAGCCGATCTATGGGATCACCGGTCAGCGCAACCTGGACGAGGAGATCGTCCCCGAACTGCGCGGCTACGACGGCATTGGTCCGGTCCGCATCGGCAATGCGGCGTACATCCAGCAACAGCACGACGTGCATGGGGAGATGGTGCTGTGCCTCGAGACCATCCTGACCGATCCGCGAGTGGTCTGGGAGGACCCATCGCTGGCGCCGCTGCTCGAGCACCTGGTGGACGAGGCCATGGCGGCGTCACTGGTGGAAGACACCGGCCTGTGGGAGTACCGCACGCTGCCCAAGCACTACACTTTTTCCAAGGCGATGTGCTGGGTCGCGGCACACCGCGGCGCCCTGCTCGCCGAGTTTTTCGGTATGCCCGCGCAAGCCCAGGCGTGGAAAGCGTGGGCCGACACCGAACGCCCGCGGATTCTGGCCCGCGCGTACAACGAGGAACTCGGCTTCTTCACGCAGGCGCTCGACGGGCAGTATGCCGATGCCTCGAACCTGCTGCTGCCGCAGATTGGCCTGGTGGATCCGCTCGACCCGCGCTTCCGTTCGACGGTCCGTGCCTACGAGAAGCTGCTCGCGCCAGATGGCCTGATGCTGCGCTACAAGCACCTGGACGACTTTGGCCACACCACCAGCGCGTTCTCGATCTGTTCGTTCTGGTGGGTCGAGGCGCTGGCGATGATGGGCGAAATCGACGAGGCGGTTGCGCTGTTCCGCAAACTCGAAGGCTACGCGAATCCGCTGGGCCTGTACTCGGAAGACATCGAACCGTCGACCGGCGAACTGTTAGGCAACTTCCCTCAGGCCTACACCCATGTCGGCCTGATTCACGCGGCGATCACGATCGGCGAGATCCTCGACGCCCGCAGTGGTTCGTTTCGCGCCTGGAGCTAGCAGAGCCTGACGGGAGGGCAGCACTTCTGGTCGGGATCCCGACAAGGATCACCCTCCCGACATGGTTCACCCTCCCGACAAGGATCACCCTCCCGACAAGGATCACCGGGTATACTCCCCGCATCCCGCTGGTCCCCGGCTCGCGCATCGGTCCGTTCGAGATTGTCGCTGCCTTGGGCGTGGGTGGCATGGGCGAGGTGTATCGTGCGCGCCTCACCTTCGATGCCGCGACGGATCCGATGCGATCTCATAAGTGAGTCTGGCTGAGGCCAGACGAGATGGAACCCAGATAATCAACATGACATATCAGCTCCGAGCCGCCTTGTTCGCACTCGCCCTCCTCATGCCGGCCGCCAGTGTTGCGCAGACCGCCACTCGCGCCCAGGTGACGAACCTGAAAGTGACCGTCCTGTCGACGATGCTCGTCGGCGCGGGCGGATCGAATGGCATCGGCGAGTGGGGATTCGCAGCGCTGGTTGAGGCCGACGGCCGGCGCATCCTGATCGACACCGGCGCGCGTCCCGAAACCGTGCTGCGCAATGTCGAGGAGATGCGCGTCGACCTGTCGAACGTGACCGACGTGGTCCTGACACACAACCACGCCGATCACACCGGCGGCCTGCTGGCGCTGCGGCGCGCGGTCATGGCCAGGAATCCGGCGGCGCTCTCGCGCGTGCACGTGCCGGCGGGAATCTTTACCAGCCGTCTCGTTGATGGCCGCGAAGTCGGTGGATTGCGGCCCATCAAGTCGGCATTCGAACAGCTCGGCGGAACCTTCATCGAACATGGTGCGCCCTTCGAACTCTTGCCGGGCGTCTGGTTGCTTGGCCCGGTGCCGCGCGTGCATCCGGAGCGGAACTGGAACACGACGGGCCGGCTGCAATTACCAAGTGGGCCGGTCGAGGACAACGTTCCGGAAGACACCGCGATCGCGGTCAACACGCCGAGCGGTCTGGTCGTGATCAGCGGCTGCGGCCACGCCGGCATCGTCAACACGCTTGAATACGCTCGAAAGGCCATCGCCGATGTGCCGATTGAGGCGGCGATTGGCGGCTTTCACCTTTTCGCGGCATCCGACGAAGCGCTCGTGTGGACAGGTGGGCGGCTGAAGGCCCTTGGGGTCCGCAACCTGCTGGGCGCCCACTGTACCGGCATCGAGGCCGTGTTTCGACTCCGTCAGATCGTGGGTCTCGCGCGCCGCACCGCGGTCGTCGCCGCGGTCGGGTCGTCCTTCACGCTCGGCACCGGCATCGAGTCGCCGCCATTGGCGCGCTGAAAGAAGAGGAAACGCTGGGAGCCGGGGGCTCGCGGCCTCACGGGGAAGCCCACGGGTCCAGGACCGCCGACACGGCATCGCGAAAGTCCGCGGCATTGCGCGTCACCAAGGTCAGTTCGTGGGTCTCGGCGGTGGCGGCAATCCAGGCATCCATGACGCCGATCGGCCGGCCCTTCGCTTCGCGCCGCGCGACGATCGCGCCCCACGCGGCCGCGATCGTTTCGTCGATCGGCAGCACACGGCCCTCGAACCGGGCCGGCAGGTCGTGGCGGAGCCACTCGTCGAGACGCGTCCGGCGTCGGCTCGCCGGCAGCCGTTCGACGCCATGCCGCAATTCGGCCAGCGTGACGACACTCAGAAAAACGCGGTCTTCATCGATGTCGGCCAGCCAGTTGACGACCTTCGGTTCCGGTCGCGGCCTGACCCACTCGGACACGATGTTGGTGTCGAGCAAATAGCTCACAGGTCAACGGTCCGCGCTGGTCCGGTTCGCCGCCGCACCTTGAGACCGGAGCTTCGCAGTGGGGACGCCGCCAGAAATTCGGCCAGGTTTCCACTCCGCCGGATCTTCCGCTCCCATTCGTCCGCCGAGACGACCACCGCCGCGGCCCGGCCGTTGCGGGTCACGACCTGGGGTCCAGCCTCGGCCGCCCGGTCGATCAGTTCGCTGAATCTCGCCTTGGCCTCAGCCACCGTCCAGGCAACTGCCACAGGACCCTCCCTGATTACAGGTCATTATGGTCATCATAGTCATCTATCGGGAAACCGCAAATACCCTCGTCGCAAAACGGATCCCTTGAAGGGACCCCCTCGGACGCCGGAACCCCATATACTCGCGGCCACCCGTGACCCTATCGCCTGGTGCCCGCCTCGGTCCCTACGAAGTCCTCTCCGCGCTCGGCGCCGGTGGCATGGGCGAGGTCTACCGCGCGCGCGATACCAAATTGAATCGTGACGTCGCGATCAAGGTGCTGCTCCCCGCGGTCGCCAACGATCCCGATCGCCTCGCGCGCTTCAGCCGCGAAGCGCAGGTCCTGGCGTCGCTCAACCACCCGAACATCGCGCACATTCACGGACTCGAAGAATCGGGCGGTGTGACGGCGCTCGTGATGGAGCTGGTTGAAGGCGAGGATCTGTCGCAGCGAATTTCGCGCGGATCGATTCCGCTCGACGAAGCGTTACCCATCGCGCGCCAGATCGCCGAGGCGCTCGAAGCGGCGCACGAGTGCGGCATCATCCATCGCGATCTCAAGCCAGCGAACATCAAGGTCCGGCCCGATGGAACGGTGAAGGTCTTGGACTTCGGACTCGCGAAGGCGGTCGACCCTTCCGCGGGCTCATCCGCGACCGCGATGAACTCGCCGACCCTGTCGATCCATGCCACTCAGGCCGGCATCATCCTCGGCACAGCGGCGTACATGAGTCCCGAGCAGGCGCGCGGGTCCGCCGTCGATCGGCGCGCCGACGTGTGGGCGTTCGGCGTCGTCTTGTTCGAGATGCTCGCCGGGCGGCGGCCGTTCGAAGGCGACACAGTCTCGGACACGTTGGCCGCGGTCCTGAAAACCGATCCGGAGTGGGACGCGATTCCTGCGGACGTGCCCAATGCCATTCGCCGGTTGCTGACGATCTGCCTCAAGAAAGATGCGAAAGCGCGCCTGCGCGACATGGGCGAAGCCCGTCGTCAAATCGATGAAGCTGCGAGTGGCCCCGCTGACATCTCCACGCCGATGGTGGTCCCGGTTCAAGCCCCAGCCTGGAAGCGTGTGCTGCCGTGGGCAATCGTCAGCGCGCTCGCGATCGGCTTGACGCTGGTGCTGCCGGCGTGGGCGCCGTGGCGCAGTACGGAGATCACGCCCCCGTCGCTGGTACGACTAAGCGCCGAGCTGGGCGCAGATGTCTCGTTGTCGCTCCGTTTTGGTGACGCAACGGCGGTCTCTCCGGATGGCAACGTCCTCGCTTTCGCCGCGCAGACCGGTGAGGACGGTACGCCACAGCTCTATGTCAGGCGACTCGACCAACTGCAGGCCACCGCGCTGCCGGGAACCGACGATGCGATGAGCCCGTTCTTTTCGCCGGGCGGTGAGTGGATCGCGTTCTACGCGGGCGGCAAGTTGAAGAAGGTCGCCGTCACTGGCGGCGCAGTGCTCACGGTGTGCGATGCGCAGGCCGGCCGCGGCGGCGCCTGGGGCGAGGACGGCACCATCGTGTTTTCGCCGCACTCGAGCGACGGCGCCGCCTTGATGTCGGTGCCATCGGCCGGTGGTACGCCGGAACCGCTTGCGTCCCTCGCCGAGGGCGAGGTCACCCAACGCTGGCCGCAAGCGCTGCCAGGTGGCAGAGGAGTGCTCTTTACCAGCAGCACTGTGGCTACCAGCTATAACGACGCCAACATCGTGGTCCTATCGCCGGGCGGCGCGCGCACCGTCGTCCACCGTGGCGGCTATCACGGCCGCTACGTGGCCAGTGGGCTTGGCTCGCCGAAGCGCGGCGAGCGCGAAGGCGGCCACCTGGTCTACATCCGCGACGGGATGCTGTTTGCGGCGCCTTTCGATCTGGAGCGGTTGGCGGCGACCGGGCCGCCCGTCCCGGCGCTCGAAGGCGTGATGTCAAACGTCGGCACTGCCGCCGCGCAGTTCGCAGTGTCGGTTACCGGCACGTTTTTCTATCTGCCGGGGCAGAGCTCCAGCGGCCAGCCAATCACCTGGCTGGATGACGCGGGGAACACGACCCCGTTACGCCCGACGCCAGCGAACTGGTTCGAGCTCCGCTTCGCTCCCGATGGGCGCCGGCTGGCCATGCAGCTGGCAGACGGAGCATCGACAGACATTTGGATCTACGAATGGGCTCGAGACAGTCTGTCGCGACTGACGTTTGAGCCGGCGGGTGACAACTTTCCGGTGTGGACCCCTGATGGACGCCGCATCGTGTACGCCTCGAGCGGCGCTGCCCCGGCGACCTCCGGCCTGGTGTGGCGACGGGCCGACGGGACGGGCGACGCTGAGCGCCTCACCGAGAGCAGCAACCGCCACCGGCCCGCTTCCTGGCACCCGAGCGGCAACCTTCTGGCGTTCGAAGAACAAAGCGGTGCCAACGTCGATTTGATGCTGCTGCCGATGACAGGCGACGAGGCGTCGGGTTGGAAGCCCGGCACGCCCACGGTCTTCCTGAACAGCCCCGCTCAGGAACGCGAGCCGATGTTTTCTCCCGACGGACGGTGGCTCGCCTACATTTCGAATGAATCCGGACGCAACGAACTCTACGTGCGACCGTTTCCCGGTCCCGGTGGCAAGTGGCAGATCTCGACCGGCGGCGCCTTGCACCCCACCTGGTCGCGAACCAAGCCCGAGCTGTTCTTCGGATCACCGCTCGGCCAGATCATGGTGGCGCCTTACGCTGTGGAGGGCGACTCGCTGCGCGCAGAGAAGCCGCGGCTCTGGTCACAGAGGCGCATGGTGCGCAGCCAGAACCGCATGTTCGACTTGCATCCTGACGGCACGCGGTTCGCGCTTGCGCCGGTTGAGCAAGCGGCAGGCGTGAAGCACGACAAGGTCACGTTCCTCATCAACTTCTTCGACCACTTGCGAACGATCGCGCCGGCGGCGAAGCCATGAGTCTAGCCACTGGAACGAAGCTGGGCCCTTACGAGATCCTTTCCGCCCTTGGCGCCGGCGGAATGGGCGAGGTCTATCGGGCGCGCGATCCGAAGCTGAACCGCGACGTCGCGATCAAGGTGTTGCTGCCTGCCGTCGCCAACGATCCCGATCGCCTGGCGCGCTTCAGTCGCGAAGCGCAGGTGCTGGCATCGCTGAATCATCCGAATATTGCCGCGCTCTATGGGCTCGAAGAAGGTCCGGCTGAAGCCGGACGCCACATCGGCACCAATGTAGCATCCGGCTTTAGCCGGATAACTGCACTCGTAATGGAACTCGTCGAGGGCGAAGATCTCTCGCATCGAATTGCGCGCGGTGCGATTCCGATCGACGAGGCACTTCCCATCGCGCGCCAGATCGCCGAAGCCCTTGAGGCCGCGCACGAACTCGGCATCATCCATCGCGACCTGAAGCCCGCGAACATCAAGGTCCGCCTCGATGGAACCGTCAAGGTGCTCGATTTCGGGTTGGCCAAGGCGGTCGGTCAGGGATCAGGGATCGGGGATCAGGGATCGGGGGGTGCGGCGAATTCGCCGACGCTGTCGATTCACGCGACGGAGGCGGGCATCATTCTCGGCACCGCGGCGTACATGTCGCCCGAGCAGGCCAAGGGAAAGACCGTCGATCGGCGCGCCGATATTTGGGCCTTCGGTGCGGTGCTGTTTGAAATGGTGACGGGGAAACGCGCCTTCGCCGGTGACGACATCTCCGACACGCTGGTCTCGGTGCTGCGAGACGACCCAGATTGGACGGCGCTTCCAGGCGACACCCCGCCAGGAGTCGAGCAGGCACTGCGGGTCTGCCTGCGGAAGGACCCCAGGCAGCGGGTCCGCGACATTTCGGCGGTGCGGCTCTCGATGGAAGGCGCGTTCGACACGAGACAAATGCGCGCGGCCACCACGCCGCCCGCGGAGGAGTCGCGATCGGCGATGCGGTCGTGGGTGATGGCACCGGCGATGCTGTTGATCGGCGCCGCGGTGGCGACGGTCGTCACCTGGATGCTGATGCGAGCGACGCCTCAGACAGGCCATCCGGTTCGATTCACGATCACGCCTACCGAGGGGGTCCTCGGGATCCTCGGTGTTGATCGCGACCTAGCCATTTCGCCGGACGGCACCCGCCTGGCCTATGTGATCGGTGACGGTCCCACCGCGGCGTTGTACGTGCGCGCGCTCGATCAACTCGAACCCACGCAACTCCAGGGCATCGCCGGTGCGCGTGCGCCATTTTTTTCCCCGGACAATCAATGGATTGGCTTTTTCACCGGCAGTGTCAACGGCGGCTTTGAGTTGAAGAAGGTGCTGATGACGGGCGGCCCTCCCATCGTGCTCTGCCGGATGGCCGGCTCGGTGGTCGGCGCGAGCTGGGGCGAGGACGACACCATCGTGTTCGCAACGTTAGATCGCGCCACCGGATTGATGCGCGTGCCAGCGAGTGGCGGCGACCCGGCGGTCCTGAGCCGACCCGATCCGGCCAAGAGTGAAGTGGACCACGTGCTGCCGTTCGTGTTGCCGGGCGGCAACGCCGTGGTCTTTACGTCCGTCAATGTCGGCAGCGCCATCGACCTCTACGACATCGCCGCTCTCGACCTGACAACCGGTCAACACCAGATCTTGATTCGCGGCGCCAGCCACGCCGAGTACGTCGCACCGGCCTCCGGCGCAGGGCCGGGATATCTGGTGTATGCCGCTGCAGGGACATTGCGCGCCGTTCGATTCGATCCGGCGCGCCTGGCTGTGCTGAGCGGCCCCGTGCCTCTCGTCGAACGAGTGCTGGGGAAGAGTAACGGGACCGCAGAGTTCCACACTTCTCGAACGGGCACGTTGGTCTATGTCGAGGGTGCGACGGGGCAGCAGGGTTTTGGCGACCGGACGCTCGCCTGGGTCGATCGCCAGGGCAAGGAGAAGGCCATTGCGGCGCCGCCGCGTTCATATGTCTACCCGCGTGTGTCGCCCGACGGCGCCAGAATCGCGCTGGACATCCGAGATCAGGAACAGGATATCTGGACCTGGGATGTGGCGCGAGGCGTGCTCACGCGACTCACGCTGGATCCCGCGGCCGATACGTATCCGGTCTGGACGCCTGACGGCCGCCGCATCATCTTCACCTCGGCGCGCACGGTGCCGAACGGGCTCTTCATTCAACCCGCGGATGGCACCGGCAGCCCGGAGCGATTGGTCTCCGGGACCGACCCTTTTGCAGGGTATTCAATGACGCCGGATGGAAAAACGCTGGTCGCGCGGGAAGGGCTCTTCTCGGCTCGCCGCGATCTCACCCTGATCAGGATGGCACCGACGCCGCACAGTGAACCGCTGCTGCATGCCAGCTTCTACGAGGAGAACGCCGAATTTTCACCCGATGGCCGTTGGCTCGCGTATCAAACGAACGAGTCGGGCCAGAGCGAAATCTATGTTCGTCCTTTTCCTCAGATCGAGAGCGGACGCTGGCAGGTGTCGATCAGCGGCGGCCAGCAGGCGATGTGGTCGAGGAACGGGCGCGAGCTGTTCTATGTGGATGCCAAAACGCAGGTGCTGATGTCCGCGGCGGTTCAGGCCACGGCCACCTTCAGCAGCGCGGCTCCGGTGCGCGTCATCGACATGCGTCCGTATTTCGTCAGCCCGCTCGGACGTGCGTTCGATGTGTCGCTGGACGGCCAGTCCTTCCTGGTGATCAAGAACGCGCGATCAACCGCACCCGATGGGGTTACCAGTCTTGCCCCGGAAATCACCGTCGTGCTCAACTGGCTCGACGAACTGGCGGCACGTGTGCCGGTGACTAAGTAGATGGCGCTCACGCCCGGCGCACGGCTCGGCTCTTACGAAATTCTCTCCGCCTTGGGCACTGGCGGGATGGGAGAGGTGTATCGAGCTCGCGATACGAAGCTGAATCGCGACGTCGCGATCAAGGTGTTGCTGCCCGCGGTGGCGAACGATCCGGATCGCCTCGCGCGCTTCAGCCGCGAAGCACAGGTGTTGGCGTCACTGAATCACCCGAATATCGCCGCGATCTACGGGCTTGAAGAGTCGAACGGTGTTACCGCGCTGGTGATGGAGCTGGTTGAAGGCGAAGACCTGTCGCAGCGCATTTCGCGCGGGTCCATTCCGCTCGACGAAGCGTTGCCCATCGCGCGTCAGATCGCGGAAGCGCTCGAAGCGGCGCACGAGTGCGGCATCATCCATCGCGACCTGAAACCCGCGAACGTCAAGGTTCGGCCAGACGGCACCGTGAAGGTGCTCGACTTCGGCCTCGCGAAAGCGGTGGAGCCGGCGACTTCTTCCCCGAACGTGACGCAGTCGCCGACCATCACGACACCGGCGATGACGCAGGCCGGAATGATCCTCGGCACGGCCGCCTACATGAGCCCGGAGCAGGCGCGCGGCAAGGGTGTCGACAAGCGGGCGGACATCTGGGCGTTTGGTGCGGTGCTGTTCGAGATGCTGACCGGGCAGCGGGCCTTTGCCGCGGATGACCTCTCCATGACGCTCGCCGCCGTCATGCTGAAAGACCCGGCGTGGGCGGCAGTGCCGCCGGCGACCTCGCCGGGCGTTCAACAGCTGCTGCGCCGATGCCTGGTCAAGGACCCGCGTCAGCGGATTCGCGACATGGGCGATGTGCGCCTGGCACTCGAGGGCGAAAGCGATCTGGCGCCGGCTCCCGACTATCGCTATCGCCAACGATCCGCACTGGCGTGGGCCTCCGTCGCGACCGCAGTCGTGGCAGTGGCCGTTGCGGCGTTGGTACTGTGGAACCAGCCGAGGGCGGCCCAGCAGGCGTCGGCTCGCTTGACCATTGCGCTCCCGTTGGGTCATGAGATCACCACCGCACCAGCCATCACCCGCGACGGCCGTACCGTGGCCTACGTCACGCAACAAGGCACCGAGGATTCGCAGCTGTATCTGCGCGATCTGAATTCGTTCGACGCTCGCCCGGTGTCGGGTTCAACGGGCGCCAAGCAACCGTTCTTCTCGCCAGATGGGAAGTGGGTGGCGTTTTTCGCGCAGGGGCAGCTGCAGAAAGTTGAAGTTGCCGGCGGCGCGCCCATCCGGCTGGCAGCGGCCCCGATTGCTTTCGGTGGCACCTGGACCGAGGACAACACCATCATCTACACGCCGTCGCTTGGCTCGGGACTCTGGCGGATTCCGTCCAGCGGCGGATCGCCAGAATCCGTCACCACGCCCGATGGCGCCGCCAAGGGCTACGCCCACACGTTTCCGGCATCGCTTCCTGGAGGTAGCCTTCTATTCGCCGTTTGGGGGCAATCGGAAGGCGGAGCGGTGCTCGCACGCGATTCACGCCAGTGGCAGCTGATCTTGCCCAGCACGACCGGGGCCCCGCCGATTTTCGAGGCCCTCAACGGTTCAATGGGCCGCCTCCTGGTGGCCGATCAGGCCGCCGGCATCAGGGCCGCGCCCTTCGATGCTGCGCGCCCGGCGCGCACCAGCGCCGATGCGTCGGTGTTGGCCAATGTCCATTACGACGTGGAAAACGAGACCCGCGGCTGGCTCGCTGTGTCAGAGACCGGCACCGCCGTCTACGCACCCGGCGACCCGGCCAAAGTGTCCCTGGTGTGGGTCGACCGCGAGGGGAAGATTGACGCGCTCGGTCAGGACCAGGATGCTTACCGGGAGGCGAGCCTGTCGCCGGATGGCACGCAGGCCGTCGTGCGGCACGGTCGCGACCTATGGGTGCATGACTTGCGGCGCGGGACGCGCAGCCGCCTGACGTCGGGAGACGATAGCAACGTCTACCCGATGTGGAGTCGAGATGGAACGCGGATCATGTTCGCCTCGAACCGGGGAGGCGACTGGGACATCTACGCACAACGAGCTGACGGCTCGCAACCGGCGGAAGCGCTTCTCAAACGGCCGTCCGACCAGTTCCCGGCCTCGCTCTCGGCCGATGGGACCCTGCTCTTCATAGAATTGGCCCCCACCACCGGCCGGGACTTGTGGACCCTGTCGCCCGATGGAAGGGTCACAGCTTTGCGAGTGACCGCGGCCAACGAAGCCGCAGGCCAGTTCTCACCAGGCGGAACCGGTAGTCAGGTCTGGTTGGCCTACGAGTCGGACGAGTCGGGGCGAAGCGAGGTTTACGTGCAGCCGTATCCAGGTGGAACGAACCGAATCCCTGTGTCCACAGGAGGCGGATTCCTGCCCACATGGTCGCGCGACGGCAAGGAGTTGATCTATGTCACCGGCGACGCGATGGTGGCCGTGTCGATGCGCCCCGACGGATCCTTCGGTGTGCCGCGGAGGCTCTTTGATCGGGCAAACTACTTCCTCCGATACAGCTCGTCCTACGATGTGTCGCTCGATGGCAAGCGGTTTCTGATGATCCGGCGCGACCCAGGGTCGGTGCCGCGCCAGTTGAATGTGATTCTCAATTGGACTGAGGGGTCGAAGAAGTGAGCCTCGCGAATGGCACGAAGCTCGGTCCCTACGAGATCGTGGCTCCACTCGGCGCCGGAGGCATGGGCGAGGTCTATCGCGCGCGCGATACCAAGTTGAATCGCGACGTCGCGATCAAAGTCCTTCTCCCCTCGGTTGCCAACGACCCCGATCGTCTCGCGCGCTTCAGCCGCGAAGCACAGGTGCTGGCGTCGCTCAACCACCCGAACATCGCTCACATCTACGGCGTTGAAGAAGCCAATGGTGTGACCGGGCTGGTGATGGAGCTCGTTGACGGTAAGGACCTCTCGCAGCGCATCGCGCGAGGAGCCATTCCGATCGACGAAGCGCTGCCAATCGCGCGGCAGATCGCGGAGGCGCTGGAAGCGGCACACGAACTCGGCATCATCCATCGCGATCTGAAGCCCGCGAACATCAAACTTCGCGCCGATGGTGCTGTGAAGGTATTGGATTTTGGTTTGGCGAAGGCGATGGATGCCGTGCCAGGAGGACAGAACTTCAGTTCCGCCGATCACGCCGAGCACCTCGCCAATTCGCCAACCCTGGCCGTTCACGCCACCGAAGCCGGGTTGATTCTTGGCACCGCCGGCTACATGAGTCCCGAGCAGGCGGCGGGAAAGGCTGTCGACAAGCGCAGCGATCTCTGGGCCTTCGGTGTCGTCCTGCTGGAGATGCTGACCGGCCGGCAGACGTTCGGGGGTGAAACGGTGTCGCACGTGCTGGCGGCGGTCTTGAAGGACGATCCCGATTGGACCGCGCTGCCACCGCAGACACCTGAATCGATCCGCAAACTGCTGCGACGATGTCTGGAGAAGGACCGCAAGCGGCGGATTGCCGACGCCGCCGATGCGCGGCTCGAGATCGACGATGCCCTGACGGAGCCCGCAGCGCGGTCGACCGCTGCCGCTGTTCCGGCACGACGATCCCGGCGCCGCGAACTTGCCGGCTGGGGACTGGCAGCGATCCTTGCCGGTGTGGCCCTGACGTTCGCGATCCGAGGGTTCACGGCTCCGGCGGTGGAGACTTCCACTGCGCGCTTTCTGGTGGCACCGCCCGACGGGTTGATGTTCCACTCGAACACTTTCGGTCGTGGTGGATGGGGATCGCCGCTGGTCGTGTCCCCCGACGGTCAACGCATCGCCCTCGTCCTGGCGGACGGCGCAGGCACCCAACGCCTGTGGATGAGGACACTCGATGCCACGGCGCCGAGGCTGCTGGCCGGCACCGAAGGCGCAAGCAGCCCGTTCTGGTCACCGGACAGCCGATGGATCGCCTTCTTTTCACAAGGAAAGCTCAAACGAATCGCGATCGCCGGGGGTGAAACGCAGATCCTGTGCGATACGGGAGCCGGTGGCGGCGGCACCTGGAGCCGTGATGACGTGATCCTGTTCGCGCCGGCATCGTCCGGAGAAAGCGGTTTGGTCCGCGTGCCCGGGGGCGGTGGCACGCCGGTGCCCGTGACCGCGCTGGATCCGACGCGTGGCGAGTCCAACCATCTGTGGCCACAGTTTCTGCCGGATGGACGCCACTATCTGTACGTGGTCCGCGCCAGAGAAAGTTCAGGACTCTATGTTGGCTCTCTGGATTCGACGGATCGAACCCAGCTGCTCGGCGATCAGGATCTTGGCGATGAATATAGCAGGGTGGAGTACGTCGCGCCGGGCTACCTGCTGTTCGTACGCAATCGCGCCCTGCTCGCGCAGCCCTACGATGCCGCAACGCGACGCGTCGTCGGAGAAGTCATCCAGGTGGCCGACAACGTCTTGAAGGAAGGTCCGGGTTCCTCGGCCTTTTCAGCATCGGCAAACGGTGTGCTGGCGTTCTGGGGCGGAGCGGTGCCACCTGATACCCAGTTGACGTGGATACAACGAGATGGAACGGTCGGCGAAACGGTGGGCGGGCCAGGCCCCTACCTCGGTCTGAAGCTGGCTCCAGACGAGCGAACCGTGGCGGTCACCCGATTTGAACCGGACGAAAAAGTACTTCAGGTCGCGCTCTGGCTGATTGAAGTGCAGCGCAACACCTCTACCAAGTTCACCTTCGGCACGGGCGCCCAAAATCCAGTCTGGTCGCGCGACAGCGCTCGCATCGCCTTCGCGTCGCCTCGAGGAGGGCCACCGAGTCTGTTTCAGAAGCCGTTGGTCAACGTCGGCCCCGACTCACTGTTGTTCCAGTCGCCGACGTCTTCGTCGCCTACCGACTGGGCCGGCGGCAGGCTCGTCTATCAATCATTGGATCCCGTCACGCAGTGGGATCTGTGGGTGTTGCCAGACGCTGGTACGCCCACGCCGACCCCGTTACTTAGAACTCCGTCGAACGAGAGCGAAGGTCGCGTCTCCCCTGACGGCCGGTGGCTGGCCTACGTTTCCGATGAGTCCGGCGCGCCGGAAGTCTACGTGACGGGTTTTCCCAGCCCTCTGGGCAAGTGGCGCATTTCGGCGAGTGGCGGCAGCATGCCGGAGTGGCGCGGGGATGGCAACGAGCTGTACTACGAGGCTCCGGATCACAAGCTGATGGCTGTGCCAGTGGACTCACAGCACGCCGGCTCAGCACTCAAGGCCGGGACACCGATGGTGCTATTCGAGCTGCCCATCCTGCCGCTGCGGGCGTCTGGCTACCGACGGTCGCAGTACTCGCCAGCGGCGAACGGCCGGCGGTTTCTGGTTCGAGTCCCCGTTCGCGGCGGCGAGACAGGCGATCCGCCCGCCACAGTGGTTCTGAATTGGGCGCTGGGGATTCGCAAGTGACGGTGATGAGTACTTCATGCCGCTAACCACCGGCACCTACGAGATTCTTTCCGCCGTCGGCGCCGGTGGCTCCGCCTCCGCTCGCCTTGATTGCTGCGAGCTACGGCGGGATCCCGCCGTAGCCCTGCGAGAGGTGCCATCATGATCGGCCAGGTTCTTGGGCCTTACACCATCGTCAGCAGGCTGGGCGCAGGCGGAATGGGTGAGGTCTATCGTGCGCGCGACACCAAATTGAATCGCGACGTTGCGATCAAAGTGCTGCTGCCCTCGGTGGCCAACGATCCCGACCGTTTAGCGCGATTCAGCCGCGAAGCACAGGTGCTGGCGTCGCTCAACCACCTGAACATCGCCGCGATCTATGGGCTTGAAGAAGGTCCGGCTGAAGCCGCGGGTGATGGTCCGGCTGAAGCCGGACGCTACATCGGTGCCAACGTGACGTCCGGCTTCAGCCGGACCATTGCACTCGTCATGGAGCTCGTCGAGGGTGACGACCTGTCACAGCGAATCTCTCGCGGAGCGATTCCAATTGATGAAGCACTGCCGATGGCCCGGCAGATCGCGGAGGCGCTCGAAGCCGCACACGATCTCGGCATCATTCATCGCGATCTCAAGCCTGCGAACATCAAAGTCCGTCCAGACGGCACGGTGAAAGTGCTCGATTTCGGGTTGGCCAAGGCTGTTGAGCCAGGAGGGCGGAACTTTAGTTCCGCCGAACACCTCGCGAATTCCCCAACCCTGTCGCTCCACGCAACCGAGGCAGGCATCATCCTCGGCACTGCTGCCTACATGTCGCCGGAGCAGGCGCGCGGAAAGTCCGTCGACAAGCGCACCGACATCTGGGCCTTCGGCGCGATCTTGTTCGAGATGCTGTCCGGGCGCCGCCCATTCGAGGGCGACACCATCACCGATGTGATTGCTGCCGTCGTCACGCGCGAACCGGACTGGCAGCAACTGCCGGCCGCCGCGACGGCGGGCCTGCGCCGGTTACTCAGCCGTTGTCTAACGAAGGATCCACGAGAGCGATTGCAGGCCATCGGCGACGCGCGGCTCGACATCGACGAAATACTCAGTCAGGTTGATGACCCTGCGGCCGTCACGCAGGGCGCTCGCCGATCAACAGCGCAGCGCGTGTTGCCGTGGGCCGTCGCGGCGGCGGCCTTGATGATCGCCGGGGCGTTCGCGTGGCCTCAAGCTGTCGTGCCAATGACGCCGGTCTATGCGTCGCTCGCGGCACCCGCTGACTACAATCTGGGCGAGTTCCGCGATGTGCCCCCGACACGGGCACCGATGGTGTTCACGCCCGATGGCCGCTCGCTCATCCTGTTGGCGACGCGTGCGGGCCAGTCGCAGCTCTTCCTCCGCCAGCTCGATCGTCCCGACGCGCTCCCGATCGCGGGTACCGACGGCGCACGGGTCCCGTTCGTGTCCCATGATGGCCGGTGGGTGGGGTTTTGGGCCGCGAACGAACTGCGAAAAGTTCCCATCGAGGGCGGCACCGCGTCGACGATCTGCGCACTCGCCGGCCCGCTGGGGCCGTTCGGCGCCTCGTGGGGTGCCGACGACACCATCGTGTTCGGGGACGACGCGTCGCGGCGCATCATGCGTGTTCCGGCCGGCGGCGGTACGCCGGTCGCGGTCACAGCGCCGACTCCGCCGTTAGGTACTGCGCGGCGGCACGTCACGCCCACGTGGCTGCCAGGCGGCGACCGCATTCTGTACGCGGACGTCGCGATCCGCGATCCGGCCGATACCCGGCTGATGGTGCAGTCATTGGCCGGGGGAGATGCTCGCCTGGTGCTGACGTCAGCCACCGATGCCCGCCTGCTGCCGACCGGTCACCTGGCGTTCATGCGGCTCGGCACGCTGATGGCGGTGGCGTTCGATGTCGCCCGCGCCGCAGCGATTGGCGAGCCCGTGGTCGCGCTCGATGGCGTCATGCAAAGTGGACTGCGCGGATTCAGTGACAACACCGGCGCTGGCATGGTGGCGGCGTCAAGTCTGGGTGCCCTGGCCGTCATCCGAGGCGGCTTAATCGGATACATCGCGAATTCCTTGATTTGGGTAGCGCACGATGGGCAATCGTCTTCTGCAGAGCCGGCCTCCGGTGCGCCGGCTGACGGGCGGATCACCAGTCGGGTTTCACCAAATGGATCCCGCGCCTTGGTCGGAGTGCAAACGCCGACGCGCCGGGAAGTGTGGATGGCGGACTGGGCGCGCAACGTCTGGACGGCGTGCCGCGGGTGCAATTCCGAGCGTGGATCAGGCGAGTGGTCGCCCGATGGGTTGCGTCTTCTTTTTGGCGGACCTGGCAAGCTCACTGCGCACACGCTCGACCAATCCGCGCCGGACCAGGTGCTGCTGCAGGAGGCCGACCGTTACCTGCTTCCCACCGACTGGCTCCCGGATGGCCGCATCGTCTATCTGTCCGCGGCAGATCAGGTCAACTTCGACATCAAGTTCGTGGAGCCAGGTGGCAGCATCGGCCGCGTAGTGGTGGAGGCGGGGAGTGAGGCCGCGGTTTCGCCTGACGGCCGCTGGCTGGCGTATCACTCGAAGGGTGAGGTCATCGTGCAGGCATTTCCTGGACCAGGAGCGCGCACGGTGGTGTCCGCCGGCCGCGCCAGCAACCCCGCATGGTCGCCGGACGGCCGTACCCTCTACTACCTGCAGCCGGTGAATCCTGGCTCGGCCATCATCGCGGTCAACATCAACACGGCGTCGGGACTGACGGCGGGCACGCCGCGTGAGTTGTTCCGCCACTTTCCGGACCAGGTGTGCGCCAACATTCGTTGCTACGACCTGTCGTCCGATGGTCGGCGCTTTTTGTTCAGGGAGAGAACGGCGGCGCAAACTCCGGCGGTCACGGGCATGGATCTGATGCTGAACTGGACCTCGACGCTGCCGAGGCACCCATAAGATCACAATCGAGCGCGACTCTACTGCTCGGCCAACCCCTCACGGCGCGCGGCGGCGTTTAGGCGATCATCGAATCCCACCATCGCGATTGGCTCCGCCAACTGCTCCTGCAGATAGAGGCAGCTGGCCAACTGGATGGCATCACTGGCTCGCAGTGGATGTCGTTGCAGAAGCGTGCGGGCCCAGGCGGAAATGTGCGGGGTCAGTTCCACGACGACGATCGCGCGAAGATCGATGGTCAGGGCGGCGAGCGCGCGATCGCGTTCGGCTGGCGAAAATGCGCCCTCCCGCGAGCGCCGCTCCAGTGCCGAGGCCACCTCGACTTCAGACAACCGGCTGGTGGCCGGGGTGTCTGAGGCGATCAGCCGCCGGACCTTGACGCTGCCCTTCTCGCGCACGTACCGCTTCACGAGCGCACTCGCGTCGAAGTAGCGCATCAGAATCGGTCGTCGCGATCATCGCCGATGGCCGCGGCGGCCGGGCGACCGCGGTTCTCGACTTGGCGAAATGGGGTGAGAGGCTCGTTCACGGTTCGCGTCACCGAGCCGGCGGCCTTCATCTTGGCGAGTACCGCGTCGGTAGCCATGTCGGTCGGGATCGGCCGAAGTTCCGCGATCGGCTGGCCGCGGTCGGTGACGACCAGCGTGCGCCCCTGACGCACCCGGCGCAGATAGGTGCCCAGACGGGCCTTGAGTTCCCGGGCACCGACCAGGTTGCGTTCCATGTAGTCATTGTGACCACAAGCGATCCGGTCGTCAACCAGCATCCCGATACCGTCTATACTCCCCGCATTCCCTTCCTTCCCGGTACCCGCATTGGACCCTACGAGATCCTCTCCGCCCTCGGCGCCGGTGGCATGGGCGAGGTCTATCGCGCGCGCGACGCGAAGCTGAATCGCGACGTCGCGATCAAAGTCCTGCTCCCGTCAGTGGCCAACGATCCGGACCGCCTCGCGCGATTCAGCCGCGAAGCGCAGGTGCTGGCGTCGCTCAATCACCCGAACATCGCCGCCATCTATGGGCTCGAAGAAGGTCCGGCTGAAGCCGGACGCCACATCGACACCAATGTAGCATCCGGCTTTAGCCGGATAACTGCACTCGTAATGGAACTCGTCGAGGGCGAAGATCTCTCGCAGCGTATTTCGCGCGGGCCGATTTCGCTCGACGAAGCACTACCGATTGCCCGGCAGATCGCCGAGGCGCTGGAAGCCGCGCACGAGTGCGGGATCATCCATCGCGACCTGAAGCCTGCGAACATCAAGGTCCGTCCTGATGGAACGGTGAAGGTCCTCGATTTCGGGTTGGCGAAGGCGGTCGGTCAGGGATCGGGGATCGGGGATCAGGGACCGGGGGGTGCCGCCAATTCGCCCACCCTCTCCATCCACGCCACCGAAGCCGGCATCATCCTCGGAACCGCCGCGTATATGTCGCCCGAGCAGGCGAAGGGCCAGGCCGTTGACCGGCGCGCCGATATCTGGGCCTTTGGCGCTGTCCTGTTCGAGATGCTGACCGGCAAGCGCGCTTTCGCCGGCGACGACATCTCCGACACGCTGGTCTCGGTGCTACGAGACGATCCCGATTGGTCGGCGCTGCCAGGCGACACGCCGCCGGGGGTGGAGCAGGCACTGCGGGTCTGTCTGCGCAAGGATCCGAAGCAGCGCGTGCGCGATATCTCGGCCGTGCGGCTGTCGATGGACGGCGCGTTCGATACCAGTGCGATGAGGCCGGTAGGGACCATTCCGCCGGCAGCCGCGCGCGCCTCAAGTCGACCCTGGTTAATCGCTGGGAGCGTCGTGCTCGGCGCCGCCCTGGCGTCGGCCACCACGTGGACACTGACGCGATCGACGCCCGCTCCCGCCCAGCCTGTCCGGTTTACCATTGCGCCGCCCGCCGATCTTCCCTTGGCGACACCCGGACCCGACCGCGACCTCGCGATCTCGCCGGACGGCACGCGCCTCGTCTATCAGACCGGTCAAGGTGGCTACAACCAGTCATCCGAGTTGTACCTGCGAACGATCGACCAGCTCGAATCGGTGCCCCTGCGGGGCATCACCGATCCCCGCGCGCCATTCTTTTCGCCCGACGGCCGGTGGGTCGGATTCTTCAGCCAGGTCGCCCCTGGCTCGGTTGACTACGAACTGAAGAGAGTATCGATCACCGGCGGTTCGCCGATCGCCATTTGCCGGATCGACGGTTTCCTGGTCGGTGCCAGCTGGGGCGCTGACGACGCGATCGTGTTCGCCACTGGTGACCGCGCGACGGGACTCCTGCGGGTATCGGCGGGCGGCGGTGATCCCGTCGTGTTGACCCGGCCCGATGCTGCACAAGGCGAGGGCGACCATGTGCGGCCGTTCGTACTGCCGAACGCCCGCGCGGTGCTCTTCACGATCGTGCCTCCAGGCAATGATGTCGATCGCGTGCTCAACCAGAACCCGCAGTTATTGCGGTCAACTTCGGCTCATCAGATTGCGGTGTTGAATCTCGCGAGCGGCCAGTCCAAGACGTTGATTCATGGTGGCAGCCACGCCGAGTATTTCGAGCCGGTCCCGGGGGAACCGGGTTACCTGGTGTACGCCACCGCCGGAACGCTTCGAGCGGTCCGATTCGATCCCGACCGTCTCGAGCTTCTGGGCGAGCCGGTGTCCGTGGCGGAGCACCTGCTGACCAAGGGGAACGGGACTGCGGACTTCAGCGTGTCGCGAACAGGAGCGCTGGCGTATGTCACGGGCGGTGTCGGGACCGCACTGACGCCGGTGCGCACGCTGTTGTGGGTCGATCGGCAAGGGCGCGAAGAGTCGATTCCAGTGCCCCCACGCACCTATGCCTGGCCGCGGCTGTCGCCCGACGGCAGCCGGATTGCGCTGGACGTTCGCGATCAAGATAGCGACGTCTGGCTGTGGGACTTCCGCCAAGCCACATTGAGTCGTTTCACGTTCGATCCAGGTTTTGACGGCTATCCGGTGTGGACCCCGGACGGCCGGCGCGTAATCTTCATGTCCGGAAGGGTGCACCCTCAAACGGTTTACGTGCAGCAGGCCGACGGGACGGGCAGCGCCCAGTCGTTGCTGACGGGACCGCAGGACATCTCTGCCTATTCCCTGACGCCGGACGGCCAGCAGATGGTCGTGCGAGAAGGTCCGCTCCGCGCCTACGACTTGACGTTGGTGCACTTGAATGGCGCGCCGCGAACCGAGCCGCTGATGCACACGTCGTTCAACGAGAGCAACGGCGAGATCTCGCCCGACGGCCGTTGGCTGGCATATCAATCGAATGAGTCAGGTCAGGATGAAGTGTACGTCCGGCCGTTTCCCGGTGTGACCGGTGGTCGCTGGCAGGTGTCGTCGGGCGGAGGCGGTCAACCTGCGTGGGCTCGAAGCGGTCAGGAACTGTTCTACCTCGATTCCCGGACGCAGTCACTGATGTCGGTGGCCGTGCAGACGCGTTCGGGATTCAGCAACGGCACGCCCACCAGGTTGTTCGACGCGCGACCCTATTATTCCCTTGGCGTGAGCCGCTCGTACGACGTCTCCGCGGACGGCAAGCGGTTTCTAATGATCAAGAACGTGGTGGCGGCCGGCGATCGCGGCAACACCCCGGCGGCGATGACGATGACAGTGGTTCTCAACTGGTTTGAGGAATTGAGCACGCGTGTCCTGGTGACTAAGTAGATGGCGCTCACTATCGGCGCGCGTCTTGGTTCCTATGAGATCCTCGCCGCCCTCGGCGCGGGCGGCATGGGCGAAGTCTATCGCGCCCGCGATACGAAGCTGAATCGCGACGTCGCGATCAAGGTGTTGTTGCCTGCGGTGGCCAACGATCCGGATCGCCTGGCCCGTTTCAGCCGCGAAGCGCAGGTGCTGGCGTCACTGAACCATCCGAACATCGCCGCCATCTATGGGCTCGAAGAAGGTCCGGCTGAAGCCGGACGCCACATCGGCACCAATGTAGCATCCGGCTTTAGCCGGATAACTGCACTCGTAATGGAACTCGTCGAGGGAGAAGATCTCTCGCAGCGAATAGCGCGCGGAGCGATTCCGATCGAGGACGCGCTGCCGATCGCCCGCCAGATCGCCGAGGCGCTCGAAGCCGCGCACGAACTTGGCATCATTCATCGTGACCTGAAGCCCGCGAACATCAAGGTGCGCGCGGACGGCACGGTGAAGGTGTTGGACTTCGGCTTGGCGAAAGCGATCGAGCCGACCGCGGGATCCTCCGCCACGGCGATGAACTCGCCGACGCTGTCGATTCACGCCACCGAGGCAGGACTGATCCTCGGCACGGCCGCGTACATGTCGCCAGAGCAGGCGGCAGGCAGGGTCGTCGACAAGCGCAGCGACCTCTGGGCGTTTGGCGTCGTCCTGCTCGAGATGCTGACCGGTCGCCAGGCGTTCGCGGGTGAGACCGTATCGCACGTGTTGGCGGCAGTGTTGAAGGACGAACCGGACTGGACTGCGCTACCGGCTGACACCCCGGCGCCGGTCCGCAAGTTGCTGCGGCGCTGCCTCGTGAAGGATCGCAAGCGCCGCATGGCGGATGCCGCCGACGCGCGACTGGAGCTCGATGATGCGCAGGCCTCGCCGGATCCCGTGGCAATCAACGCCGCCCCGCCCGCAACCCAAGTAGATGTGAGGCGAGCGTTGCCGTGGGCGCTCGCCGGCGCACTGGCGCTGGCGTTGGGACTCGCGCTGTCGGCGCCTTGGCGCGCGGCGTCATCGACGCCTGCGCTGTTGCGTATCAGCGGTGAGCTGGGCGCGGACGTCTCTCTTGTCGTCGGCACCGGCGACGTCGCGGCGCTGTCGCCCGATGGCGCGGTCATCGCATTCGTCGCACAGAACAGCGACGGTGCCAACCCTCAGATCTACGTGCGCCGACTCAGCCAGGCCGTGGCCGCGCCTCTGGCAGGAACCGAAAATGCCTCGACGCCATTCTTTTCTCCCGACAGCCAATCGATTGCGTTCTTCCAGAACGGCAAGCTGAAGAAGATTCCGCTGACCGGCGGCGCCGCCGTCATCCTGGCCGATGCGCTCGACCCACGCGGTGGAGCATGGGGCGACGACGGCACCATCGTCTTTCTCCCCAACCCGCGCGGCACCCTGATGCGGCTCGCAGCCGCCGGCGGGACACCAGAAGCGTTGACGCCGCTCGCCGATGGCGAAGTCAGCCAGCGATGGCCGCAGGTGTTGCCGGCGGGCAAGGGCGTGCTCTTCACCAGCGGCAGCGCCGGCCAGGCCTATGACGACGCCACCTTGGTGGTGCAGCCATTGCCGACGGGTCCGCGCACCGTGATTCAGCAGGGTGGTTATCACGGTCGATACATCTCGACCGGCCACCTGCTGTATATGCGCCACAGCACGTTGTTCGCCGTGCCGTTTGACCTCGAGCGCCTGGCCGTGACGGGCCCGCCGGTATCGGTGCTCGAGGGCGTGGCCACGAATACGGTCACCGGCGGCGCCCAGTTTACGTTCGCGGCTAATGGCACCGTGGCGTACCTGCCGGGGCAGAACGTGAGCGCCGGCTGGCCGCTCCACTGGCGGGATCGCGCCGGCAACACCACCACCTTGCGAGCCACACCGGCCAACCTCGGCAATCCCTCCTTCTCCCCAGATGGCCGCAGGCTCGCCCTGCAAATTTCCGATGCGAACCCGAACGACATCTGGATCTACGAGTGGGCGCGGGACATCCTCACGCGCCTGACGTTCGATCCGTCCAACGACCTGAAGCCCGTCTGGACGCCCGATGGCCGGCGCGTCGTGTTTGCCTCGCCCCGCACGGGCGCATCAGACCGTTCCCGGATCCGATCGACGCCCAACTTGTTCTGGCAGAAGTCCGACGGCACTGGTGAGGCACAGCGTCTGACCGAGAGCGCTCAGTTTCAACAGCCCGCCTCGTGGCATCCGGACGGATCCGCGTTGGCGTTCGAGGAGCTGAATTCGTCGACGGGATGGGACGTGTTACTCCTGCCGATGGCCGGCGACGAGGCCTCGGGATGGAAGCCCGGCAAGCCGACGGTGTTTTTGAACAGCCCCTTTAACGAAACCGAACCGATGTTCTCACCAGATGGCCGCTGGCTCGCGTACGTGTCCAACGAATCAGGTCGCAATGAGATCTACGTGCGGCCGTTTCCGGGTCCAGGCGGCAAGTGGCAGATCTCCGCCGATGGCGGCGCGACACCAACCTGGTCGCGCGCCAGGCCGGAACTCCTCTACGGTACGCTCAGCGGACAAATCATGGTGGCCGCCCACACGATGGAAGGCGGGTCGTTCCGCGCCGAGAAGCCTCGGCTCTGGTCGGAGGGCCGTCACGTGGTGCGCGGGAGCCGCATGTTCGACTTGCATCCAGACGGCACACGCGTCGCGATGGCGACGGCGCAGGTGGGGCCGACAGACAAGCAAGACAAGCTGACCTTTCTTCTTCACTTCTTCGACGAGCTGCGCCGCATCGCGCCGGTGGCCAAGCCATGAACCCTCCAGCGCGCTATTTCTCCGGGCGTTGAGCCTGACGGTCCAGGTATGCCGCCGGGGCGAGAATCGCGATGCCGCGGAACGGGTGAAGGGCCAGCAGATCCCCGTCACCTGTCACGATCACATCGGCGCGCCCGTTCACCGCGACGTCGAGGAACTTGTCATCCTTCGGATCGCGCGACGCCTGGAACGATTGCAGGATCGCCACGATTTCGACGAGTGGGGCCAGGCGCATGAGGAGCGCTTCGCGTTGTTGGCGCGAAACGTAGGCATCGAACTTGGCCGACAACAGCTTCTCGGTCAGCTCACGCAGCGTCGCCGTCGACGCCAGCAGGTCGGCCGTGGCGATCGCTGTCTCCAGAGCGCGAGCCGGCGTGGAGGTGGTCGAGAGCGCGCCGCTGATCAGGACGTTGGTGTCGAAGACGATGCGCTCACGCGCCATCGGTCAGAAGCTTGGCGAGCCGGTCTTCCGTGAGTCCGGCGGCGGCGGCCTGGGCTGCCACCTCGTTGCGCAGCTCCAGGAACGCGCGGACGTTGCCTGACTTCAGCCGCTCGTAGTCGGCCATCGACATCACCACGGCGATGTCGCGGTCCTGGCGGCGGATGACAATCGGTCCACGCTGCGCCTCATCAAGGATGGCGCCCAGTCGATTCTTGGCTTCGGTGGCTGCGACACTCTTCATGGCACCCTTAGATTAGCTAGTTTGGCTATTATAGCTTAAATAGCTCAAGTGCGGTTTCTCGAAACTCCTCTATACTCCCCGCACCCCGCTGGTCCCCGGCTCGCGTATCGGTCCGTTCGAGATTGTTGCTGCCTTGGGCGCGGGTGGCATGGGCGAGGTCTATCGCGCTCGCGATCCGAAGCTGAATCGCGACGTCGCGATCAAGGTCCTGCTGCCTTCGGTCGCCAACGATCCCGATCGCCTCGCGCGCTTCAGCCGCGAAGCGCAGGTCCTGGCGTCGCTCAACCACCCGAACATCGCGCACATTCACGGACTCGAAGAATCAGGCGGTGTGACGGCGCTCGTGATGGAGCTGGTTGAAGGCGAGGATCTGTCGCAGCGAATTTCGCGCGGACCGATTCCGCTCGACGAAGCGTTACCCATCGCGCGCCAGATCGCCGAGGCGCTCGAAGCGGCGCACGAGTGCGGCATCATCCATCGCGATCTCAAGCCAGCGAACATCAAGGTCCGGCCCGATGGAACGGTGAAGGTGCTCGACTTCGGCCTCGCCAAAGCCGTTCTCCAAGCCACAAGCCCCAAGTCTCAAGCCGACGAGAATCTGGCCAATTCGCCAACCCTGGCCGGGCACGCCACCGAGGCCGGCATCATCCTCGGCACCGCCGCCTACATGTCGCCCGAGCAGGCAGCGGGTAAGGCCGTCGACAAGCGCAGCGACCTGTGGGCCTTCGGCGTGGTGTTGCTGGAAATGCTGACCGGTCGTCCGGCATTCGGCGGCGAAACGGTTTCGCACGTGCTCGCCGCTGTTCTGAAAGACGAGCCGGACCTCACCGCGTTGCCCTCGGGGACGCCTGATTCGATCAGGCGGCTGCTGCGCCGCTGCCTCGAAAAAGATCGCAAACGCCGGTTGCCGGACGCGGCGACGGCGCGGCTTGACATCGACGACGCGTCATCGGGATCCCCCAGGGGCGTCGGGCAGATGTCAGCACGCCGCTCGTCCAGACGCGAACAGGCGGCCTGGGGCCTCGCGTCGATCCTTGCTCTCGCTGTCGTGGTGTTGGCGATGTGGGGGATCACGCCCGCGCCGCTCGATAGTCCCGCCACTCGCTTCTCGATCGCACCACCTGACGGATGGACTTTCGCATCGACGGGTAGCGGGCGTACCGGCTGGGGCTCGCCGGTGGTTGTCTCGCCCGACGGACGCTACATTGCCATGGTTGCCGCGGGCGCGGACGGTACCCAGCATTTATGGCTGCGAACACTCGATGCCACGGTCCCGCAATGCTCGAAGGGACCGGCGGGGCCAGCGGCCCATTCTGGTCTCCGGACAGCCGACGGATTGCCTTCTTCTCGTCGGGAAAGCTGAAGCGGGTCGCAACCAGCGGCCGCGAGTTACAGGTGCTCTGCGATTCAGGGGCCGGCGGCGGCGGAACATGTAATCAAGACGACGTCATCCTGTTTGCTCCGACATCCGCCGGCGAGGGCGGCCTGTTCAAAGTGCCCGGCGGCGGCGGCTTCCCTACGGCAGTGACGACGCTTGACGCCTCGCGCAGCGAGACCAATCACCTGTGGCCGCAATTTCTTCCGGACGGGCGCCCTCCTCCCAGCGACCGTCGTCTTGAATTGGGCGACGCAGGTTCGAAAGTGAAGCTCACGTGCCGCTGACGTCAGGATGATCGCCTCGGTGGTTACGAGATGCTCTCCGCACTCGGGGACGGTGGAATGGGCCAGGTCTTTCGCGCGCGATCAGGACCCCTAATCTGGCAAGTCCGCAGTGCTACCATCACCTTGTGAACTCGCTGACGCGGGAGGTCATCGTGACTGCGCTCGGGCGCCTCGCCGATCGGCTCCCGGCCGATCAGCCTCGCGTGGACCTGATCGTGGTCGGAGGCGCGGCCATGGTGCTGCTCTTTGGCGCACGCGACTCCACGAAGGACGTCGATGCGTTTCACTTGGACCCGGATGCCCGGTCCCGGGTCGCGGCGGCCGCTGCATCCGTGGCCGAGAGCCTCGAGTTGCCAGGCGACTGGCTGAACTAGGCGGCGAAGGGATATGTGCACGGCCTCTCGTTAGGTGCCGTAGTGCTGGACACGCCCACGCTCCGCGTGCGAACGCTGTCAGTGACGCAACTGCTGGCGATGAAACTGTCGGCGTGGCGCGACGACCTCGACGTCGAGGACGCGCGGCGCCTGCTGAAGGAGTGCACGGGGACCCGTGCTGGCGTGTGGCGGCAGGTCGAGCCTCATCTCGTGCCCGGCCGCGAGATGAAGGCGCAGTACGCATTCGATGATTTGTGGGAGAGCGAGCATGGACCTGCGTGATCTCGTCGTGGCGCTGCTGGCGCGTGACGCGCTGAAGGCCCGGCAGTGGACCGCCGACGCCACGCGTGAGGCCGTGACCTGGGCGGAGGTGCCGCGCCCGGTCGGCTGGAGCGCCACCGAACTGGCCGTGGCCGCTGGCGTGGTGGAACTCCTCGCGTCGAGGGCCAAACAGCCGCCACCGCCGTGGACGCGAACCGTTGGTGCCGCCCCCGAGCCGGTGTATCTGGTCCGTGCGGCCGAGACGATGCCGAGGTTGCGGCGATCGTGCGAGACCGAGGGCCCCGAGCCGCTGCGGGTCCGGATGCTCTACGCGCCGCCTGACTTCCTGACGGCTGCCTGACGAACGAAGGGCCATTCTCACCTATACTCTCGGCATCCCCATCGTTCCCGGCGCCCGCCTCGGTCCCTACGAGATTCTCTCCGCGCTCGGCGCTGGTGGCATGGGCGAGGTGTATCGCGCGCGCGATACGAAGTTGAACCGCGACGTTGCGATCAAAGTGCTGTTGCCTGCGGTCGCGAACGATCCCGATCGGCTGGGCCGTTTCAGCCGCGAAGCGCAGGTGCTGGCGTCACTCAATCATCCGAATATCGCTGCGATTTATGGCCTTGAAGAAGGTCCGGCTGAAGCCGCGAGTGATGGTCCGGCTAAAGCCGGACGCTACATCGGTGCCAATGTGGCGTCCGGCTTCAGCCGGACCATTGCACTCGTCATGGAGCTCGTTGAGGGTGAGGACCTCTCGCAGCGCATCGCGCGAGGAGCCATTCCGCTCGACGAAGCGCTGCCGATCGCGCGGCAGATCGCGGAGGCCCTTGAAGCGGCACACGAACTCGGCATCATCCATCGCGATCTAAAGCCCGCGAACATCAAGGTCCGCCCTGATGGAACCGTCAAGGTGCTCGACTTCGGCCTCGCGAAAGCCGTTGATCCCAATGCGGGATCATCCGTGACCGCGATGAACTCGCCGACATTCTCGATCCACGCGACTGAAGCAGGTCTCATCCTTGGTACGGCGGCGTACATGAGTCCGGAGCAAGCCGCCGGCAAGGCGGTCGATAAACGCAGCGACTTGTGGTCCTTTGGAGTCGTCTTGCTGGAGATGCTGACCGGGCGCCACGTCTTCGCAGGCGAGACGGTGTCACACGTGCTCGCAGCCGTGCTCAAGGACGATCCGGATTGGTCGTCGCTGCCCACCACCACGCCCGCATCGATCAATAAATTACTCCAGCGCTGCCTCCAGAAAGATCGTAGGTTGCGCCTGGACTCTGCCGCCGCCGCGCGGCTTGAGATCGACGATGCGAGCAAACCGGGCGAGACGGTCCAGCGCGCCCGCCCCGGGTGGCGTTGGGCCGCGGCAGTTGCGGTGGTGTCGTTGATTGCGTTGATGTTGTTCGCGGCGCGATGGTGGATGCCGGGCGATTCAGTCGCCGTCAGTGGAGACGTTGTTCGCTTTGCCATCCATGACACCGCTGACGTGACCGTGGCGCGAGTGGACGCTCGCATGGCGCTGTCGCCTGACGGCCGTACGCTCGCGTTCGTCGGCTATGGCGAACGCGGCCGGAGCATCTGGCTTCGCGCGCTTGACTCGTTAGCGTCGCGGCCGGTTCGCGGCACCGAAGGCGCCGCAGCCATTACGTGGTATCCGGACGGCCGCACGCTCGGGTTTGTGGTCGGTGGGCAGATCATGAAGGTGTCGCTTCCCGACGGCACACCGGAGCAGGTCGGTGCATCGCTTAGCACT
Organism: Acidobacteriota bacterium; assembly: GCA_030697165.1. Classification (NCBI taxonomy): domain Bacteria; kingdom Pseudomonadati; phylum Acidobacteriota; species Acidobacteriota bacterium. The sequence continues at coordinate 98,242 of JAUYQQ010000013.1, read as the reverse complement.
GGTATCCCGACGCTTGAAGTCGGAGCGGATCGACGATTCCTGGTCGGCGATGGTGTGCGCTTCGGCACTCTGCCAGCCGCGGGCGGCACACCCACTTGGCTGCCGCGGGTGTCTGCGGGCGACGTTCACAGAATGGCCAGCTTTCTTCCAGACGGACGGCACTATCTTTACTCGGTCCTCAGCACCGACTCGTCCAGAGCCGGGACGTTTGTCGCTGACCTCGACGGCGGTGAGCCGATTCGCCTGCTGGCTGTTCCGGCACTTGCGCGTTATGCAAACGGCCATCTCCTGTTCGTACGCGATCAGGTCCTTTACGCGCAACCGTTCAACGCCGCTGCGCGCCAGCTATCCGGCGAGCCTGTGCCATTATCGGAAAATGTCGTGGGTAGCTTCACCGCGTCGAATGGCGGAACAGTCGCCTACCTCCCGGTTGGCGACGCCGCCGAATCGGAAGCGGGTCAACTGCGGTGGCTGGACCGTGCCGGCCGTCTGCTGGGACGCATCGAACAATCCACTGGAGCCGTGAGCCCGGCGATCTCTCCCGACGGCCGCCATCTGGCCATGCAGTTGCGCGGTGATATCTGGGTGTTCAATCTCGCGCGCGGGGTGCTGTCGCGACTCACGTCGGGGACCACCGGTCTCAGCCTGAGCGCCGGCAGCCCGACCTGGCTCCCCGATAGCCGTCGAGTGATTTTTTTCCGCAATGCGCCAGTCAACGGCCACGATGCGCTCATCGAGACTGAAGTTGGCGCGACCAATCAGGAAATCATCCTGCATGAATCGAGCGGCCGGCACGCGCATCCGAGCGACCTTTCGGCCGACGGAAATTATTTGTTCTACGAAGGGGAGTCGGCCGACTTCGACATCTGGGCCCTGCGATTGACCGGCGATCGTCAGGTGCGCGCCTACGTGAACGCGCCGAGCGAGGAACGGCAACCAGCCATTTCACCGGATGGCCGCTGGCTCGCGTACACATCGGATAGTTCCGGGCGGTTCGAAATCTACGTTCAGAGCTTTCCGGACTCTGGCGCTCGGATTCAGGTCTCGCCAAACGGCGGGAGGTCGGCGCGGTGGCGGCGTGACGGCACCGAGTTGTACTACCTGACACCAGATGGGAATCTGATGGCGGTGCCGGTGCGGGCGGGGCAACCGATCGAATTCGGCAGTCCGATCGCGTTGTTTCGGTTTGTCGATCCGCAACAGGGCCCGTCAGGGAGGCCGAACTACGACGTGACCGCTGACGGTCAGCGCTTTATCGTCAGCTCGATCGAGCGCCGCACGGACCCGTCGTTGCACGTGCTGCTCAACTGGCCGGCGATGCTGACGGCAAAGGCAGCAAGATGAGCCTCGACCCTGCCGGGGAATCGATGACCCGAGGCAGTGGCGTCACACCTCGAGCAGCCGCAGGCCCGGATCCAGCCGCCTGAGGTCGCCGCCATCACTGGTCACGACCACCTGATCGGCCCGGCGCGCGCAGACGACCACGTGCGCATCGACAATGTCGCTCGTTCGCGTGGCGGCCAGCAGGAGGCCGACGACCGTGGCGTCGGGGGCGTCGAGCGCCATCAGATCCGTGCCCACGTGCCGCGCCAGCCGGGTGAGCCGAACCTGGCGGGCGGGATGGCGAATGGCCTGCGCCAGCGCGGTCGCGGGGACGGTCACGCGCAGGCCGCGTTCAGCGGCCCGGGCGACCAGCGCGAGCACGCGGCGATCGCCGCGATCGAGTGCAATCAAGCCGCCGGTGTCAAAGGTAATGCCGGTCATGCCGCGGCCGTGCGGCGGCCCCCGCGGCGGCGCGGCGGGCGGGACAGCAGCGCGTCTGCCCAGGCCCGTTCTTTCCTGGACAAAGGGCCGCCGGTCTCTTGCAAGGCGCCGTCGAGCATCTGCTGCCATCCGGCCGCGTCGTGAAGGGCCACCTCGACCGCGCGCCTCACGAAACCTGAGACGTTCGCGACCTGTCCAGCGGCGACCAGCCGGCGGACCTCGTCGAGCTGATCGTCATCGATCGTGATGGTGAGCTTGGTCGTGGCCATACCGATCACCATACCATCGGCTGGGGCCTACAACAACTCTTCCTGGGCGTGGGGCAGGCAGCTGGGGCAAATGCCGTGACTGAACTGCGTCCGCGTGTGATCGGCAAGGTAGGCCTCAACCGCCTGCCAGTAATTCCGATCGTCGCGAATCTTCCTGCAATACATGCAGATCGGCAAAATCTCTTCCAGCTTGTTGACGTCGGCGAGCGCGGCCTGCAATTCGCGCACGAGACTCTCACGCTGTTCTTCGGCCTGTTTTCGTTCGGTGATGTCGCGCGCAACGGAGTAGATCAACTCGTTGTCGAGGTCGGCGCTGGCGTTCCACAGCAGCCAGCGATACGAGCCGTCCTTGCAGATGTAGCGGTTCTCGAACCCGATCGCCTGCTCGCCGGCCTTGACCCGGCGGTTTTGCGCCACCGTTCGCTCGCGGTCGTCGGGATGCACGAACTCGAACATCGGTCTTGCCTGCAACTCCTCGCGGGTGAACCCCAACGTCTTCTCCCAAGCCTTGCTGAGCCGGGTGAAATGCCCATTGAATTGGGCGATGCAGAGCATGTCGATCGACAACGCGAAGAAGCGAGCCTCCAGATCCGTGGTTACGTTCTCCATGACTTGACCTACCGCAATCACTTCGTGGCTTCCGGTTTCGGCCGCCACAACACCACCACCTTGCCGACGCGCTGAACCGGCGCCGCATCCGTACCGGCGCAGAGCTGGTTGCCCATGGCCTCGCGGGCCTCGCGATCGTCGCCGAGGATCTTCACCTTGATCAGCTCATGCGCCGCCAGGGCGCGGTCGACCTCGGTGATGACGGAGGGCGTGACGCCGCCGTGTCCGACAAAGACCGTCGGTTCGAGCTTGTGCGCCCTGGCCTTGAGGTGGGCGCGTTCGCGGGGCGTCAGCGATACCGGCATAATTAGATTGTACCGCCCGGACTTAACAAGAGATCAGGAGGTCAGGAGAATAATTATCAGGCGCGTCGCACTCGGTTCACCGCCTTGACCATCAGGAAGACGATCCACGCCAGGATCAGGAACTGCACTACGTGCGTGACGAACGAGCCATAGGCGAACACCGCCGCGCCGGCCGCGCGCGCGTCGACCAGCGACGCATACGGGCCGGCCGCCTCCGCGCCGTCCTTCATCACCAGGAACATGTTGGTGAAGTCGGTGCCACCGAGGGTAAAGCCCACAATCGGCATCACCAGGTCGTTGACGAGCGAGTCGACGATTTTCTGGAAGGCGGCGCCGATGATTACGCCGACGGCGAGATCCATGACGTTGCCCTTGGCAATAAATTCGCGGAACTCGCTCAGCATCGATCGCTCCTTTTACAAGAGTTCAAGGAGATCAGGAGAGGTTCTCTCCTGATCTTCTGGTCTCCTGTTATGGCCACGTCAGCTTCAAGTGGCCGACGTGATGACGCCCGTGCCAAGCATACAACTGGAGGAACCAGTCCAGCGTGCGCGGGCCGTGATCGGGGTGAATCGCCTCACGCGCGAAGTCGGCCTCGTCGAGCGACTCGAGCATGAGGTGCCAGCGCCGGTGCAGGCCGTCGAGGATCTGAACAGACAGCGCCGGATCCCCGGTGGTCGAGTCGGCCAGCTTCGCCCACTCGCCCTCTTTGTACGGCTTGATCGTGGGCTTGTCCTCGGTCAGCGCCAGGCGGAAGCGGATGAAGGCATTCATGTGGCTGTCGGCCACGTGGTGCACCACCTGGCGGCCGGTCCAGCCGCCCTCGCGGTAGGGCCGGTCAATCTGCGCGGTGGCCATCGCCGCCTTCAGTTCAGAGGGGAAACTGCCAATGGCGGCAATGCTGTCCCGGCGGGTTTCCGGCGTCGGGTTGGGGTTGAAGACAAACTTGCCGGTCGGAAATCGTAGGTCCATGGCAAGATGATGCCCGACCGAGCCCGGGTTCGGCAACCTAAACCTTTGTTACAGAGTTACTTAACGCGGCATCGGTACTTTACCCCGGCACTGGTGAACCCCTGCACCCGTGAACCTGTGCACCCGTGAACCTGCCCGAACCCCAACCAATTTCGTCGAGCCCCGTCGAAGTAGGAGGGATGGATGAACGCGACGCGGCAGTGGTCGCCAAGGCCCGCGAAGGCGACCGCGAGGCGTTTCGAGCGCTCGTCGATCGCCATTCCCGCTACGTCTTCTCGCTGGCGCACCGGATGACCGGCAACGCGCAGGATGCCGAGGACGTGGTGCAGGAGGCGTGGCTCAAGGCGCACAGGCAGTTGAGCCGGTTCGAGGCCCGGGCCGATTTCCGCACCTGGCTGCACAGGATCACCGTGAACTGTTCGATCGACCTCATTCGCGGCCGGCGTCATCGCGAGGACGCGCACGACCCGGCCGACCTCGAGCAGGGGCCGCTCAGCGAACGCGGGGCCGAGTCGCAGCCGACGCCGGAACGGGTCGCCGCCAGCACGCAGATCTCGGACCGCGTGAACGAGGCGCTGGGGCTGCTGACCGCCCTCGAACGCGCCGCCTTCACGCTGCGCCACGTCGAGGGCATGTCGATCGAGGAAGTGGGAGAGAAGCTCGGGATGAAGACCAGCGCGACCAAGCACAGTATTTTCCGCGCCGTGAAGAAGATGAGACTGGCGCTCGAACCGTTTGTTCAATCATGACGAACCATCTGTCGGAAGAAGAACTGATCCTCCACTACTACGGCGAGACCGATCGCGCGGACGATACCCGCGTAGATGCGCACCTGGCCGAGTGTGGCGAGTGCCAGGCCGCGAAGGCGCAGTTGCAGCGCGTGCTCACGCTGGTCGAGACGGCGGCTCCGGTCGAGGCGCGTCCCGGGTTCGAGCGCGACGTGTGGGCACGGCTCGAGCCGCAACTTCCACCTTCGCGCTCCGCGCTACGGTGGACAAGCGACGCCAACACAACCATCGGCTGGGTCCGCAGCCTTGTCCGCCGTAGCCTTGGCGAAGGCGGATGGGCGCTGGCCGGCGGCGTCGCTGCGCTCGTGCTCGTGGCCTTCATGGCCGGCCGGTTCACCGGTGGTGTTCCGGCCGGCAGCCTGGTGGAGGCGACCCCTTCTTCGGGGTCGCCTGCCGAGGCCTCGCCCGACCGCGTATTGCAGGCCGCGATGGGCGACCATCTTGACCGCACGCAGATGATGCTGACCGAACTGGTCAACACCGACGTCGATCAGGCCGACCTGTTTGCCGGCGAGCAGGACCGCGCCTCGGACCTGGTCGCCATCAACCGCCTGATTCGCCAGTCAGCGGCGCAGTCGGGCGATGCCGGCGTGGTGGACGTGCTCGAGGATCTCGAGCGCGTGCTGCTGGAGATTGCCAACGCCCCGGCCGATGTCACGTCTAACGAATTGTCTGGCTTGAAAGATCGCATCACCGCCCAGGACCTGCTGTTCCGCGTGCGCGTGATTGCCTCGGAGATGCGTAACCGAACCCGAACCGATCGCGAGGCTGGCGATCGACTTCCGCAGCCGCTTTCATGACGCCGGGTTCATTTTTCGCCCCCGTCGTTTCGAAAAATGAACCCGGCGTCTTTGTTTGGAGACAGAAACGATGAGAGTAGTAATCAACACCTGCCGGATTGCGATGGTCTGCGGCGTGCTCGTCACGCCCTCCCTCGCTGCGGCACAGGGAACTAAGGTGCCAACGGTGCCAACGGTGCCAACGGTGCCAATGGTGCCAATGGTGCCAATGATCCCGAACTTGTCGGAGCTCACGCGGCTGGCGGATCTGCCTCGGCTGGCGGACCTGTCCAACCTCCCGGAGCTGCCGATGATGCTTGATGCGGCGCGCCTGGCCGCCTCCGACGGTTGGCTCGCCCTTGACAGCGCTCGCGCCGTCCTCGCGCCCGACTTGTATCGCTTCGACGGCCAGCGGTCGCCCGAAGAGGACGCGCGGCGGCGAGAGGAGCAAGCCAAGCAACGTGAGTCCGAGCGCCGCCAGCGCGTGGACGAGCAGTACCAGCGCGGGCAGGAGGCGCTCGAGCGCAGGAACTGGTCGCGCGCCGCCGATGCCTTCACCTCGGTGGTCGACGCGCAGAACTCCACCCGTGTCGACGCCGCGCTGTACTGGAAGGCGTATGCCCTCGACAAACTCAACCAGCAAGCCGACGCCCTCACAGCACTCGGCCAGATGATCAAGACCTATCCGCAGAGCCGCTGGATTGCCGACGCGAAGGCCCTCGAGCTGCAGGTGCGCCAGAACGCCGGCCAGGCGCCACGGCCGGAGGCCGAGTCGGATGAGGAGTTGAAGCTGCTCGCCATCCAGGGCCTGCAGCACTCGGCCCCCGAGCAGGCCGTGCCCATGCTCGAGAAAATCCTGCAGGGCACCGCCTCGCCGCAGCTGAAGGCCCGCGCGCTGTTCGTGCTGGCGCAAAGCAACTCGCCCCGCGCCAGACAGGTGCTGACCACGGTCGCGAAGGGCGGCTCGAACCCTGACGTGCAGCGCCGCGCCATCCAGTATCTCGGCGTCCACGGCTCGGTCGACAATCGCGCCGTGCTGGCCGAGATCTACGCCGGCTCGAACGATGTGGATATCAAGCGCCAGATCCTGCAGTCGCTGTTCGTCGGTGGTGACGCCACCAGGCTGATCGAAGTGGCCAACATCGAGCAGAACGTCGAGCTGCGCCGCCAGGCGGTGCGGCACCTTGGCACCATGGGCCGCACCAGGACCGGCGATGCGCTGGTCGCCATCTATGCCAGGGAGAAGGACGCCGACATCAAGCGCCAGGTGATCAACGCCATGTTCACCCAGAACAATGCCGACTCTCTGGTGGCGATCGCGCGCAAGGAAGCCGATCCCGCCCTGAAGCGCGAGATGGTGCAGAAGCTGTCGCTGATGACGAAGAACAAGGTGGCAATGGACTACCTGATGGAGATTTTGAACAAATGAAGTCAGGGATCAGGGATCAGGGATCAGGGATCAGGGATCAGGGATCAGGGATCAGGGATCAGGGATCAGGGATCAGGGATCAGGGATCAGGGATCAGGGATCGGGGATCAGGGCGCAGTGGAGGCAACCGCTTCTGGCGGTTGCCTGTCTCCTGATAGCCTCCGTTGCCGCCGCGCAAACGCCCCGCCTCTCGAACGGGCGTCTCGAGCCTCACGCCACCGCCAACATCGGCAAGGACCTGCCAGCCCTTGCCGGTACGCTCAGCGAGCCGACCTGGATCGGTTACACCCAACCGCTCATCGATGGTGAGCACGAGATGTGTGACAACTGGAGCAACGGCAATCGGTACTCACCGTCGACCGACCCGATCCGGCTCGAACCCGCGGACTTCTTTTTCGTGATGTTCCGCGTCGAGAACAAGCAGATCACCCGCATTCGGACCTATTCGGCCAACTGTCCGCTCGACGCGGGCGGCAAGTCCGTGCACTGGTTCAACAACGTGACGGTCGGCGGCAGCGTCGGCCTCATGAAGACGTTCATGGGCGCAAACTCCGTCCGCCGGCTGAATGACCAGGCGGTGACCGTGCTGGCGCTGACGGAAGGGCAGCAGCCGCTCGATGAGCTGATTGGCCTCGCTAGTCGCGGCGCCACCGCCAGCATTCGCGGCAACGCGCTGTTCTGGCTGGCCCAGCGGGCCGGGCAGAAAGCCGTCGGCACCATCACCGCGGCGATCGAGAACGACCCCGACACCGAGGTGAAGAAGAAGGCCGTGTTCGCCCTGAGCCAACTGCCAAAGGACGAAGGGGTGCCCCTGCTCATCCAGCAGGCGCGGACCAACAAGAACCCGGTCGTGCGCAAGCAGGCCATGTTCTGGCTCGGCCAGTCGAAAGACCCCAGGGCGTTGAAGTTTTTCGAGGAAATTCTGCGCTAAGCAACCTTCCGGTGGCCTCGGACCATCCAATGGCTCGAGGTCACTGCGATGCGAAGACTCGTCCTTTTCACCCTCACCCTTTTGACCGTGCCCTTCGACTTGGAGGCGCGTGCCGGTGGCACGCGTCTCCTCGCTCAGGGCGGGCAGACCCCAGCGCAAGCTGCCACATACCGAGGGGACTGGTCCGCCGACACCCGTAATACGTGGCGAGACGATGACGGGGAGCCGCGCGTGCAGATCAACCTGCGCAGCACCGCCGGCGATAATCGCTGGGGCTTCGGCGTCAGGCTCCGCGATCTCGCAGGGCTCCCCGCATCGGCCTTAACCGGCGTCGCCAGCACTCTCCAGTTCAGCTGGACCCGCGAGGCCGGCACGTTTCGCTTCACCGGATCCTTCGACCAGGGCCGGGGCAACGGGACTTACACCTTCACGCCGGATCAAGCCTTCGTCACCAACATGAGCGCGGCCGGGTATCGCAACTTGTCGTCAGACGATGTGGTCCGACTGGCGGTCATCGACGTGACCGTGGCCCACGTGCGCGGTCTCGCGCAGGCCGGATACGCGAACCTGTCGCTCGATGACGTGGTCCGGACGCGCATCCACCGGGTCACGCCCGAGTTCGTGCGAGACCTGGCCGGTGTTGGCTATAAGAACATCGCGGTCGACGACCTCGTGCGCATGGCCATCCACGGCGCGACACCGGCCAACATCAAGGCGCTGCAGGCGGCCGGCATCCGCGGCCAGTCGGTCGAGGACGTGATCAAGTTCCGCATCCACAAGGTGACGCCGGAGTTCATCAACGCGCTGTCCGCGCGCGGCTACAAGAACGTGGCGGCCGAAGACCTGGTGAAGATGCGCATCCACAAGGTGACGGCCGAGGAGATGGACCAGCAGAAGACGCTTGGCTTCGGCGGCATGGGCATCGACCAGCTGGTAAAGTTCCGCATCCACAAGGTCACCCCCGACTACATCAGGGCGATGAAGGACGTCGGCTTTGTGACCGTTTCCGAAGAGCAACTGGTGCGCATGCGGATCCACAAGGTCGACGCCCAGTTCGTGCGCGATGCGCGCGCCGACGGCCTGGCCATCCAGAGCCCGGGCGATGCCGTTGATCTCGCGATTCACGGTCCCCGCTGGCGCAAGCGGCGGTAATCGATATGTCGGAACGGTCCGGCTAACCGCCTTCGCCAAAGCTACGGCGGGTCAAGAAGCCGGACGCCACATTTGGTCCCGATGTAGACTCCGGCGAGACCGCATGGCCTCGCCGGACCTCCCACCCTTTCGCGACGTCACCGTCGGTGCGCTGCTGACGCGCCTGGCGCACGCCCTGCCTGAACACCAAGCGGTGGCTTATGACCAGCACAACCTGAAGTGGACATTCCAGGCGCTCGAGCAAGCGGCCCGGCTCGTGGCGCGCGGGCTGATGGCCGCCGGCGTCGAGCGCGGCGATCGCGTGGCCGTGTGGGCTACCAACGTTCCTGAATGGATCGTCCTGCAGTTTGCGCTCGCCAAGGCCGGCGCCATCCTCGTAACCGTCAACACGTCGCTACGGGCCAGGGAGGTCGAGTACCTGCTCCGGCAGAGCGAGACGTCTACTTTGGTGACCATCGCCGGCTTCAAGGGCGTGGACTACCTGGCCGAGTTGCGCGAATCGGGCGCGCAGGTGCCGCGGGTGATCTTCATCGGCGACTCGTGCCCTCCCGACGCCATACCGTATGCGCGGCTGTCGGAGCTTGCCGCCGCGGTCTCCGACGCCGACCTCGACGCGCGCGAGGCCCGGGTTGGCGTGGACGATGTCATCAACATGCAGTACACCTCGGGCACGACCGGGTTCCCGAAGGGCGTCATGCTCTCGAGCCGCAACATCGTCAACAACGGCTATTGGATTGGCCAGGGCCTGGGGTACACGCCTGCGGACCGCCTGTGCTTGTGCGTGCCGCTGTTTCACTGCTTTGGCTGCGTGCTGGGCGTGCTCGCGGCGTTCACGCACGGCGCCTGCCTGTGCCCGGTCGAGTTCTTCGAGCCGTCCCGCGTGCTCGAGACCATCGATCGCGAACAGTGCACGGCCGTCTACGGCGTGCCGACCATGTTCCTGGCTGCGCTCGAGCATCCGGACTTCGGGCGCTTCTCGACCAGTTCGCTGCGGACCGGCATCATGGCCGGCGCGCTCTGTCCCGAACCGTTGATGCGGCGCGTGATCGACGAAATGCACCTGCCCGAACTGACCATCGTCTATGGGCTGACCGAGACGTCGCCGGGCCTGACCCAGACACCGCGCGACGCCGACCTGGTCGAGCGGACGCAAACCGTCGGCCGCGTGCTGCCGGAGGTGGAAGTGCGGATCGTCGATCCGCAGACCGGGGCGACGGCGGCCACCGGCGCCGACGGCGAGTTGTGGGCGAAGGGCTACGTGGTCATGCAGGGCTACTACCAGATGCCCGAGGCCACCGCGGCGGCCATCACCCCTGACGGCTGGCTGAAGAGTGGCGACCAGGCGTCGATGGACGAGGCCGGGCGCGTGCGCATCACCGGCCGCATCAAGGACATCATCATCCGGGGCGGCGAGAACATTGCGCCCAAGGAAGTGGAGGACGTGCTGCGCAGTCACGCCGCCATTGCCGATGCCTCGGTCTACGCGGTGGCCAGTGATTTTTTCGGCGAGGACGTGGCCGCTGCCCTCCGCGTGCGTCCAGGTGCGACCATCGACGCGGATGAGGTGCGGGCGTTCTGCCGGGAGCGGATTGCCCGTTTCAAGGTGCCGGGTTTCATCCGCGTGGTTGACGCGTTTCCGCTGACGGCGTCCGGCAAGGTCCAGAAATTCCGCCTCCGCGAAGAGCATGAATCGCTGCTGCGGAGGTAGAATCGCGCATGCGCAAGATCCTGTTCTCCCTTTCGCTCATTGCTCTCATCACCCTATCCGATGGTCGCGCGGCCGCCCAGCAGGGAGTGCCTGCGCCCGACCAGTACTTTGGTTTCAAGATCGGCGCCGACGGCGAGCTCGCGCGCTATCCGAAGATCCTCGATTATTTCCAGCTGATCGCGACGCAGACCGATCGCGTGAAGTACGAAGAGCTGGGCAAGACGACAATGGGCAACAGTTATCCGCTGTTGCGGATCAGCTCGCCGCAGAACCTGGCGAAGTTCGATCGGCTGGTCGAAATCAACCGCCGCCTCGCCGATCCGCGCGGGCTGTCCGACACCGAGGCGCGGGCGCTCGCCGCCGAGGGCAAGCCGTTCTACTTCATCTACGCCACCATTCACTCGACCGAGGTCTCGAACGGCCAGGCCATCATCCACATCGTGCATCGGCTGGCCACCGAGAACTCGCCGCAGATTCGAGAAATCCTCGATAACTCGGTGGTGCTGATGGTGCCGTCGCAGAATCCTGACGGCCAACACCTGGTGATCGATCACTGGTACAAGACCAAGGGCACGCCGTTCAACCGCGTGTATCCGGACCTGTACCACAAGTACGTCGGCCACGACGACAACCGCGACTGGTTCATGTTCACGCAGAAAGAAACGCGGATGAGCATCGAGCTGGTGCAGAACAAGTACAAGCCGATCATCTCGCACGACATGCACCAGCAGGGGCCGCAGGGCTCGCGAATCTTTGTCCCGCCGTTCACCGATCCCTTTGACGTCAACATTCATCCGCTGCTGGCGCTCGGCCAGGCGACCGTGGGGCAGGCGATGGCGTCGGCGCTGCTCGGCGAGGGCAAGGAAGGCGTCGCGTGGCACGAGAGCTACGACATGTGGTCGCCGGCCCGGCAGTACATGATTTACCACGGCCAGCCACGCATCCTGACCGAGATTGCCAACAGCGGCGGCAACCTGGCCGATCCCTTCGTGAATCCGCAGAAGGGTCGTCCGCTCGGCCCGCAGGAATCGCGCGGCAACTTCCCGGTGCCGTATTCGAAGGACACCTGGACCCTTGGCCAGCAGATGGACTACGGCATCACCGCCGCCCTCGCCGGCATGTCGCACGTCGCCAAGTACGGCCGCGAGTGGCTCTACAACTTCTACACCGTCCACAAGGACTGGGTGAACTACAGCAAGGGGCCATACGCGTTTGTCGTGCCGGCGGCCCAGCGCGATCAGTTTGCCACTTACGAGATGCTCGAGATTCTTGAGTTCGGCGACGTCGAGATTCATCGCGCCACCGCGCCGTTCACCGCCAACGGCAAGCAGTACGCGGCCGGGTCGTATGTCGTGAAGACGGCGCAGCCCTACGGCGCCTTCGCCAAGACCATGCTCGAGAAGCAGGTCTACCCGGACCTCCGGTTGTTTCCCGGCGGTCCGCCGCAGCGGCCCTATGACGTGACCGGCCACACGCTGTGGATGCTGACGGGCGTGACCGTGGACGAGGTCGAGCAGCCGTTCGAAGCCGCGCTCGAGATGGTGAAGAAAGTCGCGCCCGTGCCGACGACCGTCGCTGCGAGGCCCAAGGGCGCATATCTGGTCAAGCCGGACTCGTACGGGTTCTTCAAGATCGTGACGGAACTGCAGAAGGCGAACGTGCCGGTCTATCGCGCGGCGAAGGCGTTCGAGGGACACCCGGCCGGCACCTGGGTGATTCCGCCGACCGCGGCAGCCCAGCCGATTATCGAGAAGGCTGCGAGGGAAATGGGCGCGCCGGTCACCACGGTCGATCGCGCGCCCGCGGTGGACGGCTTCCGGTTGAAGCCCACGACGAAAGTTGGTCTCTGGAAGGGCGCCAACAACATGCCGGGCGGCTGGCTGCTGTGGATGCTCGAGCAATACGGCATCACCCACGAGATCGTGAAGTCGCAGGACTTCACCGGCGACCTCAACGCGAAATACGACGTGATCCTATTGCCCTCCGGCACCTCGAAGGCCCGCATCGTCAGCGGCCTCGATCCCAAGCGCAACGACCCGGCCGAATGGTCGTGGGCGTTTGGCGTCGGGGATGACGGCTGGAAGAAGCTGAAGGCGTTTGTCGAGAACGGCGGCACCTTGCTGGCGATCGGCACCGCGGTGGAAACGGCGCGCGAGCTGCTGGATCTGCCGATCGAAAAGTCGTTACCTGAAGGCCGCCCGCGCTTTGGCCCGCAGGCCCCGGCGGCGGGTGGCACCACCGCGTCTGCCGATGCGACGCTGCGCGACGCGTTCAGCAGCCCCGCGCGGTTGATGCAGACGCTGCGCGATCGCGTGGCCGATCCCGAATCGCTGTTCTTCTGCCCCGGTTCGCTGCTGCAGAACGAGTTCGACGTGAACAACCCGGTGGCGTGGGGCATGCCTGCGGCGTGGCCGGTGTTCTTCGAGGGCGACCAGGCCTATCGCCTGCGTCCGGGCTTCGACATCGACACCCAGGTGGTGTCGCGCTATCCGACGACGGACATCCTGCAGAGCGGCTGGCTGCTCGGTGAGGAGTATCTCCGGGACCAGGCCAACATCCTGTCGTTCCGCATCGGCAAGGGCTACGTGGTGACTTACGGCAGCCAGGTCGACTTCCGCACCCAGCCGCGCGCCACGTTCAAGCTGATCTTCAACGCCATGTTCCACGGTCCGTCGACGGCGGTGCCCGCCGCGCAGATGGGGAAGTAGCGCCAGGGAGGGCAGCAGTCCATGTTTGCCAGGAGGGCGGCACTTTAGTGCCGCCGACGTGCGTCAACGGCGAAAGACGTCTGCGAGGAATCGTTCGACGTGATACAGCGACAGCTGCCCGCTTAATCCCGCGGGCAGCGCGTCGAAGGCGTGGTCGCCCCACGGTATTTCAACTAACTCCGATTCGGCTCCGGCCTTACGCAGGGCCTCGTACATACTTCGTCCGTACTGTGGCTGCACGATGTGGTCTCGCGATCCGTAGATCAGGAGCGTCCGCGGAGCGTCTGCGGAGACATACGAAATGGGCGAGGCTTCGATATAGCGGTCCGGCAGCTGCGCCGGCGTGCCACCGATGAAGGCTTCGAGCACGCTGCGCGAGCCGATCGGATCGGGCCGCGGCGGGTTGAGCCAGCCGTTGGTGAGGTTCACCGGTCCATAGAAGCTGATGATGGCCTTCACGCCTGGGTCCTGCAGGCCGGCCACCATCGCGAGCTGCGCTCCAGCTGAGCGGCCGAACAGCGCCAGCCGTGACGCGTCGGCGCCGTACTGCGGCCCGTTCTCTTTCACCCACGCGAGCGCCAGGCGCACATCGTCCAGCTGTGTCGGCCATTTCCATTCGGGAGCGTGGCGATAGTCGATGGCGAACACCACGTGTCCGCGTGAAGCCAGGCGGGCCGCAAACGCCGTGTCGTTCGCCGGTGTGCCGCGCTGCCACGCGCCGCCGTAAATCTGGACAATGGCCGGGTGCGGCCCGTCGCTCATCGGCCGATAGATGTCGACCGTGAGCGGCACACCGCCTGGTGTGCCGAGTGGCACGTTGCGCAACAGGCGCGACTGGCCCATGTCGATCCCGGCCAGCAAGGTCGTGACCGACAGCGGCGCACTGCGCGGGTATTGGACCATCGGCACCGAAAACAGGACGATCGCCACTGCCGACAGCCCGAGCGATGCGGGCCGTGGCCGGCCGCGAGTCCGCCAGGCAAGGTAAGCCACGAACAGCGCCGGCACCAACAGCAACGGGCTCATCTCAGGGCCGCCGACCGCGAGCGGCAGCAGCGTCATGGTCGGCGCCGGCACGACGAGCCACATGGCGACAAAGAAGATCACCGCGGACAGGGCAAAAACGAACCAGGACACGCCTGAAGAGTATCCACCGAAACGTCCACGTGGTACGGTGGGGATGTATGACACCTGGGCTGACGACCTCGCCGCTGATGCTGGGCGGCCTGTTCTTCCTGGCGATTGGCGCCATCCTGGTGATTGCCGGGATCGTCGCGCTGCGGCGCCGGCGGCCGTTCCGGTTCGTGCTGCGGACCCTCCTCGGCTTGTTGCTGCTCTCGCTTGGTGCGCTCAGCGGCGCGATTGGCGTGGGCATGCAAGGCTACCGGGCATTGACGCGCGAGGACCTGGCCGCCCGCATTGTCGTGCAGCCAATCGGGCCGCAGCTGTTCTCGGCCACGGTCCACATTCCCGGCCGCGCCGACTCCAGTTACTACGAACTGGCCGGCGACGCGCTCTACGTAGACGCGCACATCCTGAAATGGAAACCCATGGTCAATGTGTTCGGCCTGCACACCGCCTATGAGCTGGACCGCATTGCCGGCCGCTATGACGATGTCGAGCAGGAGCGGGCGGCGCGCCGAACGGTTCACACCTTGAGGCCTGACCGGTGGGTCGACCTGTTCGCGTTGCGCACCCGCTATGCCTCCCTGGCGCCGCTACTCGACGTCGAGTATGGCTCGGGCACCTTCGCGCGCGTGGCCGAGCCGGCGGAGTTCGACGTCATGGTGTCGACGAGCGGCCTCCTGATTCGTCCAGCCGCGGGACGGTGACGGGTGCCCGCCGACCTGGCCCAGCGGCTGCAGGACGCGTTGTCGCGGCCGCTGCCCGGCCTCGACGCGCAACTGCGCATGGCGCCGTCCCCGCGCGTGGGATGGGATCCGTTCAAGCTGCCTGACGGCACCTGCGATGCCGCCGCCCTCATCCTGATCTATCCCCACAACGACACCATCCACCTGCCCCTGACCGTCCGTGGCTCTGGACTGCGCAACCACACCGGCCAGGTGTCGCTGCCGGGCGGGCGCGTGGAAGACGGCGAGTCGATCGAGGCTTGCGCGATCCGCGAGGCCGAGGAGGAGATCGGCGTGGCCCGCGGTTCGGTGCAAGTGTTGGGACGCTTGACGCCGCTGCACATCCCGGTCAGCCGGTTCCTGCTGCATCCCGTGGTGGGCTTCGTGCCGGCACGGCCCGTCTTCAATCGCGCCGAATGGGAGGTGGCGCGCATCATCGAGCCGTCGCTCTGGCAACTGCGTGATCCCGGCACGGTAAAGCGCGAAGTGCAGACGCGCACGTCCGGCCATCAAAGCGTCGAGGTTGACGTGCCATTCTTCGACATCGAGAGTGAAAAGGTCTGGGGGGCCACGGCCATGGTGCTGGCCGAGTTCTGCGCTATCCTCGACCTGCCATGACCACGCCATCGCCGCGCCGTCACTTCGCCGCGCCCTGGGGCCGCGAGCTGATGGTGATGTCGGGCATCGCGCTGTTCACCGTCGGCGTTCCCACCGTCACCCAGTGGTATCAAGGACACGTCGTGATCGGGTCGGTCCTGCTTGCGATTCTGCTGGTCCCGGTCACGCTGACGGTCCGCGGATACGAGGTGGCGCCACGCGAGCTCCGGATTCGGCGGCTCTGCTGGGACACCCGATGGCCGCTCGAGGGCCTGGTTGGCGCCCGGCTACGGCCCAATGTGATGGCCGGCTCGTGGCGCATCTGGGGCAACGGTGGCATGTTCGGGTTTACCGGTCGTTTCAGCAACGCGGCCCTCGGGCGCTATCGCGCCTACGTGACGGACCACAAGCGCACGGTCGTGATCGACTCGCCGCAGGGGATCCTGGTGGTGTCGCCCGATCGGCCCGAGCACTTCATCGCCGCCCTCACGGCGGCGTCGGCTAAATCGCCTCGCGTGTAGTTGGGCTATCCTGTCCGCGTGATGAGCCGCGTGGTGGCGTTACTGGCCGGTATCGCACTGACGACCATTGTCTCGGCGCAAGTTCCCGATCCCGCCGCTTTGTTGTTCGAGCGTTTCTGGTCTGCTGAAAACCCCGAGGACGCTCAGGTAATCGCCAATCAACTGGCGGCGGCCGGGGTCGATTTCGACAGCACCTACACCCGGCTGAAGCACGGCCGGGGGTTTGGTGACGAGAAGCGGGGCGAGTACTCGCTGCGGTGGAAGTCGAAGTCCGGCCCCTTCTTCAACAACCTCGTTAACGTGCCGGCCGACTACGACCCGTCAGAGAAGTGGCAACTGCGCGTGCAGCTCCACGGCGGCGTCGGTCGTCCGTCACCCAATCCCACCTCCGCCCAGGGCGCGAAGGTGGGCAACCGCATCGAGGGGGAGAAGCAGATCTACCTGCACCCCAGCGGCTGGGCCTCGGCGCAGTGGTGGGATGAAGAGCAGGTCGATAACATCCTGCGCGCCGTTCACGTTCTCAAGCGCAAGTACAACATCGACGAGGCGCGGATCTACCTCACCGGGGTTTCCGACGGCGGCTCCGGTGTCTATTACATGGCGCTCAAGGAGCCCAACTTGTGGGCATCGTACCTGCCGTTGAACGGCAGCATCTCCGTGATTCGCAGCCCGCAGAACGGCGCCGATGGCGAGATGTACGGCAACAACCTCTCGAACGCGCCGCTGTACATCGTCAACGGCGAGCTCGACAACCTGTATCCCGTCTCCCAGGTCGAACCGCACATCAAGTGGTTCCAGTCGATGGGCGTGCCGTTGGTGTTTCGCCCCCAGGCCGGCGCGGGCCACAACACGGCGTGGTGGCCGACCGAGCGCGAGCCGTATGAAGAGTTCGTACGCGAGCATCCGCGGGTGGCCCATCCGCCGAAGCTGTCGTGGGAAACCGAGCGCACCGACAAGTTCAACCGCAACCGCTGGCTGGTGATCGACGAGCTGCGGCAAGACGCGTCGCGCGAAACCGAACTCAAGGACCGGGGTTTCTTTCAGCACACCAAGCTATCTGGTCGCGTGGATGTGATCCGCGCCGGCAATGCGTTCGAGGCCAAGGTGCGCGACGTGGCGGCGTTCACGCTTCTGCTGTCGCCGGACGCGATTGATTTCTCCAAGCCGGTCACCGTCACGGTTAACGGCAAGCCGGCGTTTAGCGGCATGGTGAAGAAGGATCCGGCAGTGTTGCTGCGCTGGTCGGCCCGCGACAACGACCGAACGACGCTCTACGGCGCCGAATTGAGGATTGCGCCGTGAAGTGGTGCCAGAAGGGCGGCAACCTTCGGTGATGCCAGGAGGGCGGCCTGACAAGACGTGCCAGGAGGGCGGCACTTTAGTGCCGCCAATTCCCATGCCCCCGGCACCGTGATTGCAGGTTCCGTCTGCAATGAGCCGTCCACCACGTCTCGATCGCATTTCCTACACAGGCCGTTCAACGTATCTGGTCACCGTGGCGACCCGCGACCGCGTGAAAGCATTCGGTGACGTCGATTTCGGGCGAACCGCCGAACACCTGCTCGTAGATGCCGCGAATACAAGCAAGTTCGCAGTTCCTGCGTACTGCCTGATGCCTGACCACGCGCACCTCGTGGCGAGCGGGCTCGGGCCGGAGTCCGATCTTCGAGGTTTCGTCAGTCGGTGGAAGCAGGCAACTGGCTTCGCATGGAGCCGTCTGGGACACGGGCGGTTGTGGCAGGAAGGCTACTGGGACCGGCTGGCGAGGTTCGATGAGCCGATCGAAGAGATGGTCAGATACGTTGTCGAGAATCCTGTCCGGGCGGGACTTGTGGAGAATTCAGCGCTCTACCCGTTAATGGGATCTGTGTAGAAGCCGGCGGCCCTAAAGGGCCGCCCTCCTGGCACCTCTCGCCAGCAGCATGACGGCAAATCCGATCGCGCTGGCGGCCAGGCCCCACGTCCCCGGATCCCACCAGCCTCGTCGGTCGGTGCCGAAGTACACCGCCAGCAGCGTGCCGATACCGCACGCAATCGCCACGAGGGCGTGGCTCGACCCGGCGCGCTTGAAAATCAGGCCGCCGACCACTGGCACGAACAACGTGGCAATCAAGAGCGAGTAGAAGACGCGCAGCGCATCAGCGACCGTCGATAACTGGATCGCCAGGAACATGCCGATGACGCCTCCGGTGACGGCCGCTACCCGGGCGACGCGCAACACCTGGTCAGGTGACGCGGTGCGGTCGACGAACCGCTGGTAGACGTCCTTGGAGATCGAGGTGGACAGCATGAACAGGATGGTGTCGCAGGTGCTGACCTCCGCGGAGAAAATCGCGGCCAGGCCGAGCGCGCCGAACCACACCGGCAAGTCGTTGAGGATCACCGTGGGCAAGACGATGTTCGTATCGGTGAGGCCGGGGTGGTTGACCCGGGCGGCCATGCCGAGCAGCACCGGCAGGAACGAGAAGGCCAACTGCGCGACGCCGGCAACCCCAATACCGACCCGCACGGCCCTCATGCTCACCGCCCCGAATGCCTTCTGCACCAGGCCCGGCGAGACTACGAGCCCCGGAGCCAGCAACAGGAACATCGTCCAGCCGGACATCCCGCCAGCTGAGTACATCGGATCGAAGTACGTCGCCGGCACATCAGGGGCGGCGGCAATCGCCTCCAGGCCACCGACATACGTCAGCGCGAGTGGCACGGCTATGAGCATCCCGATGAGCAGCACGGTCAACTGCACCGCATTCACCCAGACGGAGCTGAGCAGCCCGCCGGCGGTGAAGTACAGGGTCATGGCGATGCCGCCGATCAGCACACCCTGCCACTTGGCCGTGCCCGCGACTACTTCCAGGATTGCAGCTCCCGCGATCAATTGCCCGGCGAGTATGGCGAGCGTGCCGATGGCCAGCAGTCCGGCCACGATCACTCGCACCGAACCGTTGAACCGATCCTCGAGGTAGTCGCCCAGGGTGAAATAGCCGCGCGCTGAGGCGAGGGCCCACAGTCGTGGCCCGACCCACAAGGCGAGCGCGAGCGTGCCGAGTCCGACCGACCCATTCCACCACCAGGCGCTGATGCCGTCCTTATACGCCACGCCGGCTGCGCCGACCGTCGTACCCGCGCCGATGTTGGCGGCGAGGACCGTGCCGGCGATGAGCGGCCACGACAGGCTACGGCCCGCGACAAAGAAATCCGACGCGCCGGTCACGCGGCGGCCGATCCACACACCGAAGGCCGTGAGGCCAACCGTGTAGGCGAGCAGGAGGATCAGGGCGGTGTTCACGGCCGGCGCAGGTCGCGGACGGCCGGGATGTTCGGCAGGCCCGTGGCTTCCCGCACGCCACGCAGGATGGCGTCGGCCATTACCTCGGCGGCGAGGCCGCCGATGAGCGACACGTTGGGGTCGCCGGTGTGCGTGCCGGTGGCGATGGCGAAGATGGTGTCGCCGTCGCCCATGGTGTGGGCTGGGACAATGGCGCGGGCGAAGCCGTCGTGGGCCATGTCGGCGACCTTGCGGGCCTGGGCCTTGGTCAGCTTCGCGTTGGTGGCGACGAGGCCAATCGTGGTGTTCTCGCCGGGGCGGGGCTTCTCGAGCGATCCGCTGCGCATCACGACGCGCGCGTCGAGAAAGGTCTGTCCGTCGGCCGCGCGCGCGCCGGCCACGACGCGTCCGGTCGCCGGGTCGATGATGTCGCCGCCGGCGTTCACGGCCACGATCGCCGCGACCGTCAGCCCGCTCGGCAGCGTGATGGACGCGGTGCCGATGCCGCCCTTCATGGGCCGGCCGCCACCCGCGAACTTGCCGACGGTCGCGCCGGCCCCCGCGCCGATGGTGCCTTCGGCAATCGCCCCCGTCGTGGCAGCCTTGGCGGCTTCATAGCCGCAGGTCGCATCGGGACGAATCAGCGGCTTGCCGGCAATGGGCAGGTCGAACAGCACGGCCGCCGGCACGATCGGCACGTACGCGCCGCCAAACGGGAAACCTACCTTGCGCTCTTCGAGGTAGCGCATGACGCCGGTCGCCGTATCCAGGCCGAACGCGCTGCCGCCAGACAACACGATCGCATGCACCTGTTCGACGAGGTTGGACGGGTCGAGCAGATCGGTCTCGCGCGTGCCCGGCGCCGAGCCGCGCACCGACACGCCGCCGGTGGCGCCCTGCTCGGCGAGGATCACGGTGCACCCGGTCGGCTTCTCCGCGAGAGTGAAGTGGCCCACCCGCAAGCCCTCGACCGCGGTGATTCCGTTCGGCCGCGATTGAGCCGACGGCACCGACGCCACCGCTGCCGCCAGGAGGAAAGCCGGGATCGTGCGCCTCATGGGGTCATTCTAACGGCAAGCTCCGGCTAAAGCCGGACTCTACTTTGGTTCGGTTCCCCACCAGAACTGCTTCGGGAGCGGTTTCGCCGACGGCCAAATCATGTTCATGGTGTCGGCCTCGTATAACTCGCCGTTCTTCATCACGTAGCGAATCGTGTTGGTGTTCTTGATGTCCTCGAGCGGGTTGCGATCGAGCACCAGCAGATCCGCCAGCTTGCCGGCCTCGAGCGAGCCAAGGTCCTGGTGCAGGGCAATCGCCTCGGCGCTCGACAGGGTGATTACTCGGAGCGTCTCGAGCGGGGTCAGGCCGCCCGAGGCGAGACTCCAGGTTTCCCAGTGGGCGCCGAGCCCCTGCAATTGACCGTGGCTGCCGAGCCCGGCCTTGCCGCCCGCCCGCACCACGTCGGCCACGCCCTTCGCGATCAGGGTATGGCCGTACTCTTCCGGCAGGAACCACTGCGGCCGGCGCCGCACCATGCCGTCGAGCAGCTCCCAGGGAATCCACTTGCGCAACTTGGCGTCTGCCGCGGGACTGGCGTTCTGGAACCAGTAGTTCTCGCTCCACGGCGCGCCGTACGCCACCAGGATGGTCGGCGTATAGAACGTCTTGGTCTTCGCGACGAACGTCGTCACATCCTTGTAGAGCGGCGCAATCGGGAAGCTGTGTTCCTGGCCCGAGTAGCCGTCGGCCATTTGCGTCAGGTTCAACTTCAGGTCGAGCGAGCCCTCGATGGTGGCGGTAATGCCGTATTCCTGGCAGGCCTCGATGATCCACTGGCGGACGATCCGGTCGCCGGCGACGTACTGCTTCAGGGTGTTGGTGCGGTACGCCTCCTTGTAGCGCTTGACGAAGCGGAAGGCGGCGTCGCGATCCTCGATGCCTGAACCGGAGAACACGCCGGGTCCGGTGGCGTAGACCCGCGGACCGGGCATCAGGCCGCTGTCAACCATGTCGGCATAGGCAAACACATCCGGCGTCGACGTCTGCGGGTCGCGCGTCGTCGTCACGCCGTAGGCGAGGTTGGCGAGATACTGCCAGATCTCGGTTTGATGCAAACCGCGTGGTGCCCACATATGCGAGTGGGCGTCAACCATGCCCGGCATGATCGTCTTGCCGGCGACGTTGATGGTGCGGGTGCCGGCGGGCGCCTTCAGCGATCCGCGGCGGCCGACCGCGGCAATGCGGTTGTCGGTGACCAGCACGTCACCCTGGGCGATTACCTCGTCGCCCTTCATGGTGATGATGCGCGCGCCGGTGAGCAGCACCGAGCCTTGCGGCTTCGCGCGTGGCAACTCGACGACCACGTCGGTCTTTTGTGGTTCGTCGGCGGCAATGGGCTGGTGGAAGAACTGCGCGCCCCAGGCCCAGGTCACGGCGCTCCCGTCGGCCGTCCAGTCAAGGTAGTCGCCGCCGTCCATCGACATGCGCTTGACCGGCACCGAGGTGTTGTCGGCACGGCCCTGGATGCGAACCTCCACGGTCTCGCGGCCGGCACGCGGCACCGAGACGAGGTAGTGCTTCTCCTGCAGGTTCACGAAGGCGCGCGTGCCATCCGGCGAGAGACGGATGGCGCCGGCGGCCGGCGGGTTGGCGCCGGGCCCGACGCCCGTGATGCGCAGGTGCGTACGGCGATCGTGGCCATCCATGGTGATCGATTGCAGGCCGCGATTGGTGGTGAGATACACGCGCGACGAATCGTTACGCGTGAACTGCGGGCCCCGGCCATTCTGCGCCGAGGCCACCAGCGTCGAGGCGCCGCCGGCTGCAGGCATCCAGCGGATCTCGAGCGTGTTGGGCGGGCTGATGCCGCCAATCTCGCGCGGCGCCCCGTCATCGCCCTGGTGTTCCGTCTCGGGCGGCGTATCCATCAGGATCGAATACAGCTGATCCGACGCGGCGCCAGCCAGGTAGACCACGCGCGTGCCGTCGGGCGTGAAGGTGGGATCCAGGTAATAACCTTCGCTGCGCGTCAGCGTTTCAGGCGATCCACCGGTGGCCGCCACCTTCTTGATCTGCCCGCCGCTCGTCGTCCACGTCGTGTAAACAATAGAACGGCCGTCGGGCGACCACGACGGCATGAACTCTCCCTCACCAGCCCCACCAGCCCCACCAGCCTGACCCGCCCCATTAGTCAGCAGGCGCGGAGCCCCGCTCGGCATGTCCTTGAGGTACAGCCGGTTCATCGCGCTGAACACCAGCTTCGTGCCGTCGGGCGAGAGCGACGGCCAGCGGATCAGGCGGGCGCGCACGGTCGGTCCGTCCTCCACGCGCACCGGCGTGTAGACGCGCGGGGCGATCTCGGCCTGCACCTTGGCGGTGAACGGGATAGGTGTCGCGGCGCCGGTTTCGAAGTCGAAGCGCTGGAGCTTCCCGGCCACCGGCACGACCAGCGACTTGCCGTCAGGCATGAAGTCGTAGCGCGGCAGGGTGTCGCGGCTGGCGCGGGATTCCTGGTCGTCGCGCGTCACCGGATAGGCGAGCCAGCGTTCCGCGCCCGTCTCGAGGTTGCGGACGCGCAACCCGGTCTGCGTCTTGTGGCGCGTGCCAAACACCAGCCACTTGCCGTCGGGCGAGATCGCCGGACGCATGGCGCTGCCTTGCGCGTTGGTCACTTGGGACACATCACCCGTTTCGCGATCGTGACGGTGAACCTGCCACAGCGGGAAGCGCGCGTTGTAGGTGAAGGTGCCGGTGCGCTGGGCGTAGTAGATGTAGCGGCCGTCCGGCGTCACCGTGGCGCCCATCCGGTTGACGGGCGGCACCGCCGGCGGCCCCTGCGCGTCGGGGCCAGGCGGTGCCGGTGGCGGCGCGCCGATGCGGACGCCGGTACCGCCATCACGGTGATACATGAACAGCCAGAACGTGCCCGGATCGGGTGCGCGCGATTTCGAGACGACGATGTACTGTCCGTCGGGGGTCCATTCCGGCGACACCATGATCTGGGGGCCGGCGTTGGTCTTGCCGTCCTTGCTGACCGCGCGCGGGTTGCTGCCGTCGGCGTCGGCGATCCACAGGTTCTCCACACCGGTGCGGTCGGTCAGGAACGCGATGGTGCGGCCGTCGGGCGACCACACCGGCTGGCTCTCGAACGACAACCCGCCCATGATCCGCTTGGCCTCGCCGCCCCCAATTGGCATGGTGTAAAGGTCGCCGAGCAGGTCGAACAGGATCGTCCCGCCGTCGGGCGAGACGTCCACCTGCATCCACGTCACTTCGTCCGTGGTGAACTCAATGGTTTCGGCGGTCTTGAGCGTGAAGCCCTCGCCGGGCTTCGCGGTGTCGTCGGCCGAGGCCTGGCGGTCCTGGCCTCGCAACGTCACGAATCCGACGAGACCAATGGCGAGCAGGACAGCGGTCAGGTTTCTGGTGCGCATGGCGAGAGTATAGACTCGCGCCATGCGAACCCTGAAAGCCTTGGCGCTGGCTGTGACCGGTGCCGCGATTTGTGTGATGAGCGTTGGGGCGATTACCCGCGTGCCGTCGGGCGACGGCCAGTTCTGGGACATCCAGGACACCTCGCCCTGGTCGCAGGACAGCGGCGGCATTGCCACTGGCGGGCGCGCCAACCCGTTCAATGGTTTCGGCTACCTCAAACTCCAGGTGCGGCGAGCCGACAACACGCTGCTTGCCAGCAACCACTACCTGCGCGGGTTTGGTTTGCACCACGACGCCGCCGGCCGTTTCGACTCGACGACTCCGGTGTTGCACGAAGGCATCCTGATCGCGCGCGCCATCAAGACGACGAGGGACACGGCCTACCTGCGCTATTTCGACAGCTTCACCAACACCGCGGCCGAGGACCGAACGGTTCGCGTGGCCTGGGGCGGCGCGGTCGGTGCGGGCGAAGACGGCGGCCGGGCGACGGTCGCCGTCACCTCGACCGGCGACCAGCAGATCGACACCGCCGACAGCTTCGTCACGATGATGCAGAACGCGACCCGCGCGGCCGTTCCGGCCGATGGGCCCTCGGGCCATGGACCTTCGGCGCACGTGTTGGGCACGCGCCGGGGCGTCTTGACGTCGATTGGCGACATGTACGGCGATCCCTTTGGCGCGGCCTGGCCCGGACTCGATACGGCGCACGTTGGCTACGTCTTCACGCTGCGATTGCAGCCGGGCGAAACCGCCGCGCTCGTGACGTTCGTGGTGAAAGGCCTGTCCGAGGTCTACGACCCGCGTGGCGGTTATCCCCTCCCGTTCAAGGACGCACTGGTCACCGGTGAGGCGGTCTATGCCGGGCCGGATGCGAAAGTGCCGCCCGCCGGCTCCGAGATTGCGCGCGTGACCGCCATCGCCAGGCAGCTCACGTCAGCGCCCGACTTTGGCGGCCTGACGGCGCTCCAGCGATCGCAGGTGGCCAACTGGCCGCCGGCCGGCGCCGCGCCGGCGCCGTTCACCGTGTTCGAGAAGACGGTAAGCGAGCTGCAGGACGCCATGACCCGCGGCCTGACCACCTCCGAAGACATCACGCGCGAATACCTGGCGCGGTTGTCCCGCTACGATCGGCAGGGCCCCACGTTCCGTTCGGTGTTGTCGATCAACCCGCGGGCGGTGGCCGACGCCCGCGCGCGCGACGCCGAGCGGGCCAGCGGCCGCGTGCGCAGCCCGTTTCACGGCGTGCCGATCGTCTACAAGGACAACATCGATGCGACGGAGCTGCCCACCACGGGCGGTTCGCTCGCGCTGGTCGATCACCGGCCGCGTCTCGACTCGCGCGTCGCCGCCGGCATGAAACAGGGCGGCGCCGTGCTGCTCGGCAAGGCCAACCTCGATGAGTTTCCGTTCGGTGATTTCGGCATCAGCACCGTCGGCGGCACCGTGGGCAACGCGTACGATGCGTCGCTCAGCACGGCGGGCTCGAGCGGCGGCAGCGCGACCGCCGTGGCCGCCAGCCTGGCCGCGCTGTCGTTTGGCACCGACACCTGCAACTCGCTGTCGAATCCCGCCTCGTTCGCGGCCCTCGCGACCATTCGCACCACACGCGGGTTGACCAGCCGCGCCGGCGTCATGCCGCTCAATACCTATAACGATGCGATTGGACCCATGGCGAAATCGGTTCGCGATGTGGCCCTGGCGCTCGACCTGGTGACAGGCCCCGACCCAGAGGACCCGGTCACGGCCGGCGCCGCGAGGCGCATCGCCGGCTCGTTCGCGCAGGGCCTGGACACCGCCTCACTCAAGGGCAAGCGCATTGGCGCGCTTCGGCAGCGCTTTGTAGGCTTCACCGGCGAGCGCGAGGTGGCCGCGAACATGGATCGCGTGATCAAGGAACTGCAGGCCGCCGGCGCGATCGTGGTCGACGTCTCGGTTGCCGACTACGACGCGAAGTACGCGGCTGCTCGCGGGGCGGCGCCAGGCTCGCTGCGCGACGGGTGGACGGCCTATCTCTCCCGAGGCGCGAAGCCGGGCGACAAGGTGCTGACGATCCAGGACCTGCTGGCATCGGGAAAGCTCGCGCCGGTCAGCGCGCGCCGCTTCGAAGGGGCGCTGGCACCGGTAGCGACGGGCGCATCGCGCGACGAGGCGACGCGCCGCTTCGTCGCCGGCCGCGAAACCTTCCGGCAGATCTTCGTGGACCTGATGGATCAGCAGCAGCTCGACGCGCTGCTGTTCCCGGCAAACCACGCGCGGCCTCACACCCACGAGGGTGGACTCGAGCGCTACGGGTCAGAGCCGGGAACCTGCGAAGAAAGCGCGGCCACGGGCCTGCCGCAGGTGACCGTGCCGGCCGGTTTCATCGGCGGTCGCTATCCCGCCGGCATCTCGCTGCTGGGACGCATGTGGGATGACCAGCGACTGTTGGAATTGGCGGCCGCCTACGAGCGCGCCACCCGCCACCGTCGTCCGCCAACGACCGTGAAATGACGCGGGCGCACTAAAGCGCGCCCCTACGTAGGGGCCGGCTTTAGCCTGCCCGTTGGCCTAATACAGAACGGCGCTTTCGCCGAGGTCGGCGATCAGCTTCCTGAAGTGGCCGACGATGGCGTCGCGCCGCTTGAGGACGGCGTCGATCTCGGGCCCGGTGAGCTGATCATCCACGGCCTGCTTGATGCCGTCTTTCGTGAGCGCCTCCAGGCGGGGCAGCAGCGTCCGATCGATCTTGGTCAGGTCCTCCGGGTAGCGCAAGTCGGTCTGCAGTCGGAACGCGCGGGTAAAGTCGATCATCATCACCTTCCACTGGTGCGTGATGAGCACGTTGCCGAGATTGCGATCGGTGTCGCGGGTGAGCGCCGCGAACACCCGCATCCGATACATCTGGTGATTCCAGTCGGTGGCGTTGGGCGGCTGGATCTTCTTCTTCAGGCGCTCGCCTTCTTCCATCAGGGTGTCGACCCACCAGCTGAGCGAGCCAATCTTGCCATTCCAGCGACGCTCCACGTGCACGGGCATCATCGCCTCGAGGCCCAGCAACTGCGACAATCCATAGGCGCCGAGGTTGTAGCGGTAGGAGTCGACGAAGTTCATCTCGACGGTGGGCCGCCGCCCGCCACCCGACAGGTTGGCCATGCTCTGCCGCTCGTCCACCGCCTGGAAGGCGGCGTCGTGCGTGATCGTGCCGTTGGTCAGGGTCAGGCGCTTGGGGCTGGTGACGCCCTTGCCGATGTCGCGCGAGCGCGTGATCTTCGCGGTGAGCAGGAACTGCCGGATCTCGGCAACCGAGAGGGCCGGCGTGGCGACCGGAGTGGCGGCCGGCGCGGCCGCGGGTTGCGCGAACGCCGGACCGCAGACCAGTATCGCGACCACGAGGAGGAGCACGACGCGCGCGTCGGTCCTGCTCATGGGGGGGCTACTTATTGATTTTGGTGAAGTTGATGGACGCGCCGCCCACTTGCGGCTGCACGCCCATGTTGAACCTGGTGCCGGCGACGCTCATGGTCACGGTGCGAGCCGAGGCGATGCCGAGACCGGCGCCCATCACGACATCAGTGGCGTGGTGCTTGTTCCAGGACATCCTCGCCAGCGCTACGTACGATCCGAACGCAAAGGCCGGCACGCCGGCCTTCCAGCCGTAGTGACGGTGCAGAACTGAGGCGGTGGCGAAGGCGCTGGCGGCGTGTCCTGACGGGAAGGACTGGCTGTTGCTGCCGTCCGGCCGCTTGCGGCCGACCGAGAACTTCGTGACCTGGGCGATGCCCTGCGAGAGGATCTGCGCGCGGACCACATCGCGGCCCACCCTGGCCAGCTTGCCCTTCCCGGAGACGCGACCGACGGCGTAGCCTGCCGCGCCGATGCCGACCTGGAAAGCGAAGCTCCCCATCAGGTTGCCGGACTGGAAGACGGTCGTCGGAATGTTGAAGCCGTTGTTGATGCCCTCGCGGTCCCATGGGGCCGCGCCAATCGCGGCCACCGAGGTGTACGCCATCACGTGCGCGGTATCGCTGCTGAAGAAGTTCTTGAAGTCGCTGCCGACCAGCTTGAAGAAGTTTCCCGACTCCAGCTCGGTGGTGCGAGGCAAGACCATCTCGGGTGGCAGCGGTTGGCCAGGGCGGGGCAACTGCCCGGCGCCCGGCGATTCCACGCGGGCACTCTCGGCTGGCGTCGCGTCCTGCGCGAACGCGGGCACAGCGATAGCCACGGAGAAGATGGAACACACGGCAAGACGCAAGAAATTCATCAAGAAGACTTTCGTCTCAGTTGTCGAAACGGGTGCTTCAGTATCGCATGGAACCATGGTCCGACACGATTTTGACCCCTCAAAAGAGTATCGGCCGTTACCGCCGTCAGGGTAGTCGTTCGAGGCCGACCAGGGTCCACGCCCCGCCATTCCTGCGGAAATACACCGAAATCGGGCGGGTCCACGCTTCCGGACCGCCTACCGCCGAAATGTCCACCTTGATGAACTCCGAGGCCGGCATTTCAGGCATGGGGAGCGGGCTCTGCGTCTCTTCGGTGTTGGCCACCAGCGTCGCCGTGTCAGTTGCGTTGTCGAAGGTGTACCAGACGGCGCGATAGCCGGGTACGCGATCCGCCACCGCGGCATCGACCGCGAGGTTGCGGAAGGTCAGCCGGCCCCCGGCGTCGAGCGCCACGTCCACGAGGGGATTGACCTTCGGCAGGAACGTCTGCAGGATGCGCAGCCGCCGGTCGGCAATCGCCTTTGCGAGGAAGGCCTCGGATGCCGGATCGCCGAACTTCGCTTCGGCGACCGCGGCCGTGATCATGTCGTCGGTGATCGACACCAGCTTGCTCGCCGCCCAGAACGTATCGTCCGCGCGCATGTGCCTGAACGCCGCGTTGGTGATGTGCGGCCACCAGGTTTGCGGATCCCACTGCGCGTGGTCCCTGGGCAACCGGCCGATCGCCGGCGACTCAAAGTAGTCCTGCGTGCGCCACTGCGGAATCCGGAAGCCGAACGACAGCGCACGCCGGCCGATTTCGCCGGGTTCTTCAACCAGGGCCTCGTAGCCCTCCCAGCCTTCCCGCGGCCCGACCGCGGCGCTGCCCAGCGCCGAGCCGAAGTCGAGCAGGTAATGGCGAATGAAGCTGCGCCCGTTCTCGGTGACGAGCGACGAGAGGGAATTGATGCCCTTCGCATCGACGTGGTTCAGCCACGCCGCGAACACGAAGTAGCCACGCAACTCGCGGCGATGCTCGTGCGGGATGGTGTCGTTCGGGTCGTCTGCTCGCGTGCCGTGAAAGGCAATGCGTCCCACCGGGCGGCCCGGTGTCGCCCTGCTGAGGATCACCCGGTAGGTGCCGTCGGGGTCACGATCGGCGCGTGACAGCAGCCACGCGATGTCGCCCTGGTGCATCGACCGGGCCATCTCGCCCCGCGGCGTGATCTTCGTGTCCTTGCCGATCACCAGGTTCGCCGGCTTCAGTTGCGCAATGTGGTATTCGGCGGTGTGGTAGCCGGCCGCCCAGAACAGCTTGGCCGCGACAATCTCGCTGCCCGTCGCCATGGCGCGCCAGCCGGGCGGATCGAACTTGACGAACCACACCTGGCCGGCGGCGTCGCGAATGGTGAAACCGGGCGTCACGCCATCACTCTTGGCCGACACCACCGTCCACGGCCCAGCCGCGGGACCCTCGCTGGTGTTCGCGCCCCGTGCCACGATGGCCGGTGTCAGCGGCGCGCGCCCGGCGCGGTTTACGAAGAACGGGCCGTCGGGCACCTCGTCCACGGTGTTGATGTTCTTCGCGCGCTGCCCGGTCTCGGAGTCGCCGGGACGCCAGAACAGGTTCTCCAGTGTCTGGTAAGCCAGGTCAGGCTCGTAGCGGTTCGCGTTCTTCACGTCCTGCGTGATCGGCTCGCGCCAGATCGGATCGTCCGGAAAAAACCGGCGCGACTGGGCGCTCGCGGTCCAGGTGATGGCGACCGCGGCCAGTAACGATAGTGTGAGGCGACGCGTCACCATGGCTAGAAGACCTGGCTCCCTGCGAAAATGATGCTCCGGCCTTCGCGCCCGCGCGCATATTCGACCCGAAGCGCGGTGAACAGCGGGCCGTGAAAGCGCGCCCCGATGCCGTAGTTGGTCTCGAAGTCACTGAGCCGGAACTGGTGCCGGTCGGGTGCCACCTGCCCCGAGTCCACGAAGATCGCCATGTCGAGGTACCGCGAGGGCCGCCAGCGGTACTCGCCGGTCACGAGCACGCGATTGCGGTCGGTGAAGCGACGGGTCGGGAAGCCGCGCAGCGTGCTGCCGCTGCCGAGGAACGGCGCGAGCGGAACCGGGACCACGTTGCCGGGGTCCGAGCTCGTCAGCGTCATCAACCCGCGGATCGCGATCACGAACTGCTCGCGGACCAGCGGCACGAGCTGCCGCACTTCGTATTCGTGCGCATCAAATGAGAAGGGGAGATCGTGGCGCTCTTCGTGCCGCTCCCACGCGACGCGGTAGAGCCCGCCGCGCGTGCTGTAGCCAGGCGAGGTGCGCGTGTCGACCGCCACCTCGGAGCGGATGACGTTGTAGCGCAGGTCACGCCCGATTCCCGGCGCGGGCAGGGCCGCGAGGTCGAAGTCTTTAACCGCGGTCGTGAGATCGACGTACGAGTAGCCGCCGCCAAACGACAGCCACCGCACCGGCTTGAACGTCGCATCGGTGCTGAACTCGGTCGGCTGGTAGTCGTACTCGAAGTCGGCCTCGCGATCCGTCGTGGGTCCCACGCCGTAGTACGACACTCCCTTCGCATCGGTCCAGCGCGCCTGGGCGCCGATTTGCAGCCGGTCACGAAACAACGCCGGTGCGACGACCCGGGTCTCGAGCACCTGCGAATTGTTGATGGAGATGCCGGCCAGGAAGTTGAGCGAGCCGGACTTCTCGAAGCGCTTGAGGTAGCCGGCGCCGACCGCCATGCCCGAGCCGCCGAACACGCTGCCAAACCAGGGGTAGGCGCCGCCACCGCCGCTGAGCAGCGGCGACAACAGCACCCGCCGCACGATCAACTCCCCGTCGGACGGCCCTTCGGGTTCCAGCTTCTTGGCCTTCTCAGCCTGCTGATCGGCAATCGTCTCGACCCGGGTCGTTTGTCCGTACGCCGGCGAACCGAGCAGCAGGGATACGAGGAGAAATGCCGTGGCTCGAGACATCGAGGGTTGATTATACGCGCGCGTGAGCGGCTGATCGGCGAACACGCTCATGGCACGGCTTGATACACGAGGTTGGGGAATGCCTCGCGGATGTCGCTGCTGTTCGGGATCAACTGCAGCATCAGGACCATCACCAGCTTCTCCTCTGGATCGATCCTGTAGACGGAGCCATACGCGCCGCCCCAGCCGAACGAGCCTTCGCTCTGCATCCCACTGGCGCCAAACCGATCGGTCGTCCCGAAGCCCAGGCCAAACCCGAGCCCGCTCGCCGAGTGCAGCGTGCCCACCTGGTTGGTGGCCATCAGGCGAACACTGCGCGGCGACAGCACGCGAACCCCGTCGACCGTGCCGCCCAGGCGGATCGCCTCCAGGAAGCGCGCGTAGTCGCGCGCCGTCGAGACGAGGCCCGCGCCGCCGGCGAAGTTCTTGCGCGGACCGTCGGCATAGTGGCCCTGGCCGCGCGCCCCATCCGGCGCGCGCACGACGCCGCCGTCGCGGCTCGCGTAGACCGCCGCCAGCCGGCTGCGGTCGGCGGCCGGCACGAAGAACGCCGTGTCCTTCATGCCGAGCGGCGTGATGATGCGCGTGCGCAGGTACTCGTCGAGCGGCATCCCCGACACCTTCTCGACGATGCAGCCGAGGATGTCGGTGTTGTAGCCGTACACCCACCGCTCGCCCGGCTGAGCGACAAACGGCAGCGTGCCGAGCCGCTCCATGGTGGCGCACACGGGCTCGTCCTTGTCGGCCGTGTACCAGCCGAAGCCCGCGGCCGGTCCCAGGCCCTTGGCCTGATACAGGTCCGCCACGAGGGGATCGGTGCCGTAAGAGATGCCGGCGGTGTGAGTGAGCAGATCGCGAATCGTGATCGGCCGGTGCGCCGGCTCAGTCACGAGCGTCTCGCCTGTCTTGCCCGTGGCCACGGTGGTCCTGGCGAAGGTCGGGATGAAGTCGCCGGCCCGCCGCCCGGGCGTCAGCCGGCCCTCCTCAATCAACTGCATGATCGCGACGCTCGTCAGCGCCTTGGTCTGCGACGCGATGCGGAAGATCGTGTCGGTCGTCATCCGCCGGCCGGCTTCCTTGTCGGCCCAGCCGAACGCCTTCTCGTACACCGGCTTACCGTCCTGCAGCACGAGCGCGACGATGCCGGCGACGCGGTTGTCGTCGACATAGCGTTGCAGGCCGCTGTCGATCACGGCCATGCGCTCGGCGGCCAGCCCGCCACCCGCTTGTGGCGACAAACCTTCAGGTTTGTCGGTCTGTGACTGCAGGGAAGCGGTGGACGGCAACAGAACGAGCGCCGACAACACGAGCGCGATGATGATTCGGATGCTGTTCATTGGGTAGCCCCTGTTCGTTCGCGATTCTACGCCGACAGGATGATGCCGATCACGCCAATCACGCCGACCAGCACCGCGCCCGGGACCGCAAAGCGCAGCCAGCGTCCGTAGGGCACGCCCGCGCCGAGCAGCACGGCCAATACCGCACCGTTGGTGGGCACCAGCATGTCGGACAGACCGGCGCCGGTTTGGTAGGCAATCACGGCCGCGTCGCGCGACACCCCGAGCAGATCCGACAGCGGCGCCATGATCGGCATGGTCAACACGGCCTGGCCGCTCACCGAGGGCACGGCCATGTGCAGCACCGCGTGCATCGGCACCATCAGCAGCGTCGCCATGGTCCCGGGAAACTGTGCGAGCGGCACGGCCAGCGAGTAAAGGATGGTGTCAATGATGCGGCCATCGGTCATCACGACGCTGATGGCCCGGGCCACCCCGACGAACAGCCCCGCCGCCAGCATGGCCTCCATCCCCTTGAGAAATCCCGTCGTCGTCGCCGTCAGGTCGCGGCCGGAGACGAGCCCGACGGCGAAGCCCGCCACGAGGAACAGGGCCGACAGTTCGTTGAATCCCCAGTCGAGCTGCAATACGCCGTAGACGTACGGGACGAAGGGCAGCAGCACCAGCGCCAGCAGCACAGCGTCGCGGCGCGTGGCCGGCTCGGTGCTGACGGCCCGCACCTCGCCCTTGACGTCATCGCGCGACGCCATCGCCAGCGTCCAGGCGATCCACGTCGCGACCGCGGCCGCCATCAGGCCGAAGCGAATGGCCGGAATGGTCATCGGCGGCAACTCGGCGAAGCGAAGGGCAATGCCGGTCTGGAACGGATTGGTGGGACCGAAGGCGGCCCCGACGGCGGCGGCCCCGATGCTCATGGCCACGGCGGTGACGTTGCCGAACCCGAGCCCACGGCTGAGCAGGATCAGCACCGGCGCGAGCGCGACGATCTCCTCCTGCATGTTCTCGAGCGCGCCGAGCGTGGCGAAGCCAAGGCTCACGGCCACGACGATGGTGCGGGGACGGCGGGTGGCACCGACGAGCGCGCCGACCAGGCGGGCCAGGGCCCCGGTCGCGTCCAGCAGAGCGAAGGTTCCGCCGACGAAAAGAATGGTGAGGATGACGTCGGCACCGGCGATGATGCCGCGCGGCACGGCGAGCACCGCGGCCATCGGGCCGACCGGCGCAGCGTCCACGGCCGCGTAGGTGCCGGCGATCACCACCGTGCGCCCGGTGTCGGCATCGGTGCGCCGCTGGTACTCGCCGGCGGGGATGAGCCAGGTGAGCGCGGCGGCAATACCGACCGCGCCGAGGAGCAGGACGAAGGGATGCGGGAGTTGAAGCCGCATCATGGGGTTACTTCTTGAGTTCGGCCAGGACCGCGTCGATCATTTTCTTGGCGTCGCCGAACAACATCTGGGTGTTGTCCTTGTAGAACAGCGGGTTGTCGACACCCGCGTAGCCGCTGGCCATGCCGCGCTTCATCACGATGCAGGTCTTGGCCTTCCACACTTCCAGGATTGGCATGCCGAAAATCGGGCTCGACGGATCATCGAGCGCACCAGGGTTCACGATGTCGTTGGCGCCGCACACGATCACGACGTCGGTGCTGGGGAAGTCGTGGTTGATCTCTTCCATCTCGAGCACGATGTCGTACGGCACCTTGGCCTCGGCCAGCAGCACGTTCATGTGCCCTGGCAGGCGGCCGGCCACCGGGTGGATGGCAAAGCGCACGTTGGCGCCCTTGCCGCGAAGAATCTGGGTGACCTCGTACATCGGGTGCTGTGCCTGCGCCACGGCCATGCCGTAGCCGGGCACCACCACCACGCTCTTGGCGTCGCGCAGCAACTCCGCCGTCTCTTCGGCAGTGATGCTCTTGACCTCGCCGGCGGGCTGCCCGCCCGCGGCCGGGGCCTTGCCCTCTTCGGCGCCGAAGCCGCCGAGGATCACGCTGATGAACGAGCGGTTCATCGCGTGACACATGATGTAGCTCAGGATCGCGCCGCTCGAACCCACCAGCGCGCCGGTGATGATCAGCAGGTCGTTGCCGAGCATGAAGCCCATCGAGGCCGCCGCCCAGCCGGAGTAGCTGTTGAGCATCGACACCACCACCGGCATGTCGGCGCCGCCAATCGCCATCACCAGGTGAATACCCAGCAATGACGCGATCACGGTGGCAATGATCAGCGGCTGCAGCGCCGCGGCGTGATCGGCCGTGACGAACTGGTATCCGAGGAACACGCAGGCGACGAGCGCCACCAGGTTGAGCACGTGGCGCGCCGGCAGCAGCAGCGGTTTGCTGCCGATCAGGCCCTGCAGCTTGCCGAACGCGATCACCGAGCCGGTGAAGGTGATCGCGCCGACAAACACGCCGACGTAGGTTTCGACCGCATGGATGGTGGCCTCGACCCCCACCAGCACGTTGGCCGGATCGAGGGTGCCGCCAAACCCGACCAGCACCGCGGCCAGGCCGACGAAGCTGTGGAGCATGGCCACCAGTTGCGGCATGTCGGTCATCTCGACCCGCGCGGCCATCGCGGCGCCGATGCCGCCGCCGACGACCAGCGCGCCGATCAGGATCGCGTAATTGCCGGCGTGCGGACCGAACGCCGTGACGCCGACCGCCAGCGCCATGCCCAGAATGCCGAACAGGTTGCCGCGGCGCGCCGATTCCTGCTTCGACAACCCGCCGAGGCTCTGGATGAACAGGATGCCCGCCACGAGGTAGGCAATGGTCACGAGCGTCTCAGGAAGCGTAATCATCGTCTGAACATCCTGAGCATCCGCTGCGTCACCATGAAGCCGCCGACGATGTTGATGGTGGCGAGGAGGATGGCCGCGGCGCCGACGAGCACCACCGGCGAGGTCAGCGGACCGTTCAACTGCAACATGCCGCCCAGCACGATGATCCCGCTGATGGCGTTGGTGACGCTCATCAGCGGCGTGTGCAGGGCCGGCGTGACATTCCACACCACCTGCCAGCCAATCACCACCGACAGCGCGAACACGGTCAGGTGCGTGAGAAATGCCGGCGGTGCGACCAGGCCGAGGCCGACGAGTGCAACCGCGGCGATCAAGGCGAACACCGGACCGGCCACGCCGGCCGACGCCGGCGCCTTCGCCGCTTGTGCGGCGGCCGGCGGGGCCACCACCTTGGGTTCCGGAGGCAATGGGAGCGGCGGCCGTGCCGGCGGCGGCCACAGCAACTCGCCGTCACGCAGCACCAGGGCGCCACGCACCACTTCGTCCGCCAGATCGAGGTGGAAGTGGCTCGCGCCGCCGAGGTCCGCCAGCAGGTGCGTCAGGTTGTTCCCGAACAGGAAGCTCGCGGTTGGCGCGAGACGGCTCGGCAGGTCGGTGTAGCCCAGGATGTGGACGCCGTACTTCTGCACCACCTGGCCGGGCTCGGTCAGCGCGCAGTTACCGCCGTTCTCGGCGGCCAGATCGACGATGACCGATCCCTTTTTCATCCCCTGCACCATTTCCTCGGTGATCAGGATGGGAGCGGGCCGATTGGGAATCAGTGCCGTGGTGATGATGATGTCGACTTCGCGCGCCTGCGCGGCAAACATCGCCATTTCGGCCTTGATGAAGGCCGGGCTCATCTCCTTGGCGTAGCCGCCGGTGCCCTCGCCGTCTTCCTGGACGTTGAGCTCGATGAACTCGGCGCCCATGCTCTTGACTTGCTCTTTGACCGTTGGCCGCGTGTCGAAGGCGCGCACGATCGCGCCCATGCCGCGCGCCGCGCCGATCGCGGCGAGCCCGGCGACACCGGCGCCGATCACCAGCACCTTCGCGGGCGCGACGCGGCCGGCGGCCGTCATCTGGCCGGTGAAGAACCGCCCGTAGAAGCTGGCCGCCTCGACCACCGCGCGGTAGCCGGCGATGTTGGCCATCGACGACAGCGCGTCCATCTTCTGTGCGCGGCTGATGCGGGGAATCTGGTCGACCGCGATCGCCGTTGCCTTGCGCGCCGCCAGCCGCTCGATGATGTCGGTGTTCTTGCCGGGATAGAGGAAGCTGATGAGCGTGCCGCCCTCGCGGAGGAGCTCGGCCTCGTGCACGCCCAACTCGGGGTGCGCCGCGGGCGGCTGCACCTTGAGCACGATGTCGCCGGCCTGCCAGATGGCGCGCGTGCCGGTGATGACCTCGGCGCCGGCCGCAGCATAGTCATCGTCTCCGAAGGAGGCGCCGGCGCCGGCGTCGTGTTCGACGGCCACGCTGAAGCCCAGCTTCACGAGTTTCGCGACGTTTTCAGGGGTGACCGCCACGCGGCGTTCGCCGGGGCGGCATTCTTTCGGTACAGCGAGCTTCATGTGCGTGGCAATTATATAGGTAGTAAGTCGTAACAGGAGATCAAGAGATCAGGAGCAACCTTAATTGACTCCTGAACTCCTTATCTCCTGTTGTCTCTTGATCTCGTGTCCCTTGATCTCGCTAGGCGAGCTTCAACCGGAACTCGCGCTGCAGCAGGACGAGGTTCAGCGCCATTTGGAGCAGGGTGGACAGCACCGTCAGCCACCAGATCCAGGTCAGCGCAAACTCGGGCCGTGACGACAGGACCGCCGCGGGGACAATCCCGACCATCAGCCGCAGGAACGACGTGGCCAGCGACGGCAGGGTGTTACCCATGGCCTGGAACATGCTCGCCGAGACAAACGTGATGCCCGAGGCGACGAAGTTGATCGTCACGATGTGCAGGTACTCGACGCCGACGCGGATGACCTCCGGGTCGGCGCTGAACAGCCCCATCAACGGCGTCGCCGCCAGGTAGACCGCCACGCCGGACGCCAGCATCACGCCCCCCGCCATCGACGCCGCGACCGTGAACGCCTGGCGCACGCGCTGCCCCTTGCCGGCACCGAAGTTCTGGCCTGCGACCGGGGCCACGGCAAATCCGAGCGCCACCACCGGCAGGAATGCCGACTGCACAATCCGCAGGCCGATGCCAAAGCCGGCTTGTGCGGCGGCGCCAAAGGGCCGCGTAATCGAATAGACCACCACCATGTAGATGGCCATCATCGCGAACTCCGCGCCTGCCGGCAGGCCGATCTTGAGCATTCGCCCCCACACCGGAAACGCCGGCACCCAGTCGGCGAGGCGGAAGTGCAGGTAGGCATCGCGGTTGAGGAAGTAGAACGAGATCCAGATGACGCCAATCGCCACCGCGATCAAGGTTGACAGCGCCGCGCCCCCGATCCCGTAGGCGCCGATCGGTCCCCACCCGAAAATCAGGATTGGGGTGAGCACCATGTTCAGCACCACCGTGCCGGTCTGCACGTACATGCCAGGTTTGAAGTTACCCGTGCCTCGCAGCGCCGCCCCCATGGCCACCATCGCGAACTGCAACGCCATGGCCGGGATGAACCACAGCAGGTATTCCTCGGTTTGCGCCTGCATGGTGACATCGGCACTGAGCGCGGCGGCGTAGGCCGTGCGGTAGTACATCGCCACCGCCAGGAACACGAGACCGGCGGCCATCGACAACACCTGCGACTGGTTGAACAGGTAGGTCGCCTGGGTGTGTTCCTTGCGGCCCGCCGCGTGCGAGACCACGGTGGTCGTGCCGACACCGAGCATCTGCGAGAGGGCCAGCACGACGAACGACAGGTTGGCGCTGATGCCGACCGCCGCCACCGCGTCGGTGCCGAGGCGTCCCACCCAAAACAGGTCCACCAGGACGTAGAGCGTCTGGAAAACCATGCTGACGAGCATGAAGCTGGTGGTCTTGAGAAGGTGCCCGGTGAGCGAGCCGGTGGTGAGGTCCTGCACGGTCGCAGGAATTATATCCGCTCGATGCTGACGGCGATGGGCTCGAGCGAGTCGACGTTGAACTGCTCGAGGATGGCGTGCTGGCGATACGTGAAGATGCGTTCGAGGTCGCGCCTGACCATCAGCCTTTGCATCACCGCGCCGCCGATCGGCGAGTAGAGCACCGTATCGGTGACCAGCGTGCCGCCATCGACGCGGCTGAAGTCATGCGTGTGATGCCACTTCCAGTACGGCCCCCACAGCTGTTCATCCACGAAGCCGGCCGGCGGGGTCCAGTCGCTGATCCGTGTGCGCCAGGGCACCGGCCACCCCCGCACCACGATCAAGTAGTCGATCAGCGTGCCGGGCCGCATCGTGATTGGCTGTGGCGTCCGGATGCGAAAACTCAACCACGGCGGCGTCAGCTTCTGCAGGTTGCCGGCGTCGGCGAAGAACGCAAAGGTCTCCTCCAGGGGGCGCGCCACGAACAGCTGGGTCTTGAGCCTATACTGGGCCATCGCTGCTAAGACGCTTTCAAATGGACCCGCGGTGCACGCGGTGCTGACCGGGATGGCCGCGTGATTCGCGACGTCCGCACGGTGCTCGGCTGGCTCGCGCCCCGCGAACGCTGGCCGTGGCTCACTCTGGTGCCGCTCGTCAGCGTGAGCGCCCTGATCGAGGCGGCCGGCGCCCTGGCCACCTTCGGCCTGCTCCGCCTGGTCGTCGAACCCGAGCAAGTGCGCACCGCGCCGGTGGTGTCGCGGATCTGGCAGGCGTGGCCGGCCGACGACCCGCGCTCGATGGTTGCGGCGCTGGCGCTCGGCGTCGGCGCGTTCTATCTGGCGCGTGCGCTCTTCCTGTCGTGGGTCGAGTGGGTCCGCCAGGGCGTGATCTTTCGATCGTCGGCGGCCGCGGCCGAGCGGCTGCTCGCGCGTTACCTGGCGGCCGACTACCGGTTCCATGTCACGCGGGCGTCGGCGTCGTTGATCCAGCCGATGACGCGCGCCTCCGACATCGCGTTCGAACTGGTCGGCGGCTCGGCCGTCAACATCCTGGCCGAGGCGGTGACCATTGCCGCGCTGGCCATGGTGCTGCTGTCAGCGGCGCCACCGATCACGCTCGTCGCCGTGGCGATCGTGCTCCTCGTCGTGATCGCGCCGATTGTCCTGACCCGCCGCGCCTGGGAGCGAATTGGCGAAACCGAACGGACGCTGCTGCAGCAGCAGCTGCAGGTGTTGCAGCAAAGCCTGGGCGCGATCAAGGACGTGAAGGTGTCGGGCCGGCAGCCGTTCTTCGAGGAGCGCTTCCGCCACGTGAAGCGCGACCTGTCGCGGGTGAAGCAGCGGCGGTCGTGGGCCGCCAGCGCGGCCCGGCACGCGGTCGAGACCACGCTCGTGTTCAGCATGCTGCTGGTCGTCTTCCTGGTGATGCGTGACCATGCCTCTGGCGGCGATACGGTGTCGGTGCTGGCACTCTTCGCCTACACCGGCTTCCGCGTCATCCCCTCGGCCAATCGGATCATGTTGAACGTCGGCTACCTCCGCGAAGCGCACCCGTGGGTGGCGAAGATGGACGCCGACATGCGGGCATTGCGCGCGCCGTCGGCCGCGTCCTTCGTGCCGGAGCCGCCGATGCTGCGCGACACGCTTGCCTGCGACGAGGTGTCGTACTGCTACGAGGATGACGGCCCACTGGCCCTCGACCGCGTCTCGCTGACCATTCGCCGCGGGCAATCGGTAGGCATTGTCGGCCCGACCGGCGCCGGCAAGAGCACCCTGGTCGATGTACTGCTCGGCCTGCTGACGCCGACCACCGGCCGGGTGCTGGTTGATGGCGCGCCGCTCGAGGGGCGCGAGCGCGCCTGGCAGCGGCAGCTTGGCTACGTCTCGCAGGACGTGTATCTCCTGGACGATTCACTGAGGCGCAACATCGCGTTTGGTATTCCCGACGGTGGCATCGACGAAGCGCGACTCGCCGCGGCGATCGCGTTGGCGCGGCTGGATGACGTGGTGGCGGCGATGCCCCAGAAGCTCGAGACGGTGATCGGCGAAGACGGCGTCCGCCTGTCGGGCGGCCAGCGGCAGCGTGTCGCGATCGCCCGCGCGCTTTATCACGACCCGCCGATCCTGTTCTTCGATGAGGCGACCGCGGCGCTCGACAACCAGACCGAACGCGAGGTGACCGCGGCGATTGCCGCCGTGCGCGGCTCGCGGACGGTGATCGCCATCGCCCACCGGCTCTCAACCGTGAAGGATTGCGACCAGTTGATCTACTTGAAGGACGGGCGGGTCGCCGCCATCGGCACCTACCAGGATCTGCTGGCCGATCCCGGGTTCCGCCAGCTGACATGACAGAAGGGGATGCCCGGCGGCGCGTCCTGATTATCCAATCAACCCTGCGTCCGCCTGGCGGCAGCCAGGCCGTTGCCGCCTGGATCATCCAAGCCCTGAAGGACTCGCACAGACTTGGGCTGGCCTGTTGGGACCCGCCAGACTTCGCGGCGGTGAACCGTGCCTACGGCACAACGATCGGCGACGACGAGGTGACAGTGGTCGCCGTCTCGCGGGTGTGGCGGTCGGTTGCCCGGCTGCTGCCGGTCAGCGCCGCGCTGCTGCGGTGGAGTGCCGTCGTGCGGCTGGCGAGGCGCCTCGCGCCGGGGTTCGATGTCGTGATCAGCGCCGAGAACGAAGCGAGCCTGGGCCGCGACATCATCCAGTACGTCCACTATCCACGCCAGCTTCGGCCCCGCCCGGCCGCCGATCTCCGCTGGTACCACCGCCCCCGTTTCGTGCTCGCCGGGTACTACGCGCTCTGCGATCGCCTGAGCGGGTTTTCACTGGACGGCGTGCGCCGCAATCGCACGCTCGCCAATTCGGCGTGGACCGCCGACCGCATCCGCGAACTGGACGGGCACGTGGCCGTCTCGGTGCTGCCGCCACCGGTCGCGGCGGCGGCCGAGGGCCTGCCGTGGAAGCGGCGTGACAACGCCTTCTTGTGCATTGGCCGATTCGCCGCCGAGAAGGAGATTGAGAAGGTGGTGGCGATCATCGAAGGGGTTCGCGCGCTGGCGCCGGAGGTCGAGCTCCACTTGATTGGCAGCCGTGGCCCAGAGCGGTCGCACTACGAGGGAATCATGGCCCTGACTCGACAGCACCAATGGCTGCACCTGCACGAAGACCTGACGCGCGCTGCGCTCCTCGAGTTGATTGGCCGCACCCGCTACGGCATTCACGGCATGCGCGACGAACATTTCGGTATGGCCGCCGCGGAAATGGTCGAGGGCGGGTGCATCACGTTCGTGCCTGATTCAGGGGGACAGGTCGAGATCGTCGGTGGCGACGCCAGGCTCGTCTACGCCAGTCCAGACGAAGCGGTGGCAAAGATTGGCGCCGTGCTGGCGAATGCGCAGTTGCAGGATGGCCTTCGCGCCGCGCTCCGGCAGCGGCGTGGCGCGTTCTCGGCCGAGCGGTTCATGCAAGTGATTCGCGATACGGTCGACTCGCGTCCGCACCGGCCGTGAACCCTCGGTCCGATGTGGCGTCCGCCTTTAGGCGGACCACCACGTGAGCCAGTTTGCTGGGTCGAAATTCTGCGCACGAACCTTCCGGCCACCGGGGGCGTCTACTACCTTCACTATGCGGACCGCCGTTATCGTACTCGGAGATCTGGGCCGCAGCCCGCGGATGCAGTACCACGCCGCGTCGCTGGCCGCGGCCGGCCACGATGTCGACCTGGTGGGCCTCGAGGGCGCCGACGTCATGCCCGCCCTCGCCGCCGATCCGCGCATCCGTTGTCATCGCCTCCCGGATCACAGCTTCAAGGGCCGGGCAAAGGGTGGGACCAGGCGGTTTGTGTTTGGGTCGATGGCGCGCGCCGTGGGCCAGGCGCGCCGGCTGTGGGTCACGCTGATGCGCGCGCCGAAGGCCGACGTGATCCTCGTTCAGAATCCACCCGCCGTGCCCACGCTGGCGGTGGCGTGGCTGGTGGCGCGGCTGCGCGGCTCGCGCCTGGTCATCGATTGGCACAACCTGTCGCACACGGTGGCGGCAGTTCGCCTGGGCGAACGACATCGCGCCGTGAAGGCGGTGGCGCGAAGCGAGCGCCGATGGGCGCGTCGCGCCGATGGGCACCTGGCGGTCTCCAAGGCGCTCGCGGCCTGGCTGTCGAGTAATTACGGCATTGCCGCGTCGGTCGTCTACGATCGGCCGCCCGCCGCGTTCACCCGTCCGGCGCCGTCGGCGGCGGTCGCGATGTGGACGAAGCTCGCCCAGGCGGCGTCGCTTGGCGCGGACCGCCTGCCCCTCGTGGTATGTCCGACCAGTTGGACGCCAGACGAGGATTTCGACCTCCTGCTCGAGGCGCTCGAACGCGCGGAGCGTCAACTCGGTCGTAGAGGCGGGTCTTCCGCCTTCGCGCCGGGCGCTTCGGCGGACAAGTTAGACCC
The DNA here is from genome assembly GCA_030697165.1 of Acidobacteriota bacterium. Taxonomy (NCBI): domain Bacteria; kingdom Pseudomonadati; phylum Acidobacteriota; species Acidobacteriota bacterium. The sequence continues at coordinate 55,476 of JAUYQQ010000013.1, read as the reverse complement.
GCCTGCTCCTGCAGATCCGCCGGTTCCTTTGCTCGCCGTGATTCTCACCGGCAAGGGTGCACTTCGCGAGTCGTTTGAAGCGCGCCTCGCGCGCCGCTCGTTCAGCCTCATCGCGGTCCGGACGCAGTGGCTCGAGCCGAAAGACTATCCCGTGCTGATCGGCATGGCCGACCTCGGCCTGTGCCTGCACCAGTCGTCCTCGGGCCTCGACCTGCCGATGAAGGTGGCCGACTTTCGTGGTGCCGGGGTGCCGGTGGCCGCTTTCGATTACGCCCCGGTGCTCGGCGAAGTGCTGACGTCGGGACACGAGGGCCTGACGTTTCGCGATCCCAGCGATCTGGCGGCGGTGCTGGTACAGGTCGCATCGCGCTCGGCCGATGCCGCGCCTACGCTCAACCGGTCCCGCGCGTGGCTGTTCGAGAATCCCGCCGTTCGGTGGGAAGAGGAATGGCCGGCGACCGCGCTCCCCGTCCTGCGCGGGTGAGCCACCGATGTGGTGTCCGGCTTTCGCCGGACCCGGGATCTGGCCTGTAGCGTCCGGCTTTAGCCGGACCTTTCCTGAAACAGTAAGATGGGAATACCCCTATGCTTCCCATCACAGAGATTGCCTCGCGCCTCGGCCTGTCCGACGACCTGCTCGAACCGTACGGCCGCGCCATTGCCAAGATTCGCCTCGAGACCCTCGACCGGTTTCCACGCCGCGGCAAGCTGATCCTGGTCACGGCGATCACGCCGACCACGAGCGGCGAGGGCAAGACGGTCAACACCATCGGCATCACGCAGGGGTTGGTGAAGCTCGGCCACCATGCGATCGCCGCGCTCAGGGAGCCGTCGCTCGGCCCGGTGTTCGGCATGAAGGGCGGCGCCACCGGCGGCGGCCAGGCCTCGCTCGCGCCCCTCGACAAGATCAACCTGCACTTCACGGGCGACTTCCACGCCATCACTGCCGCCCACAACCTGTTGGCCGCGCTGCTCGACACCCACCTGCATTTTGGCAACGACCTGAGGATCAATCCGCAGGAGATCTTGTGGCCGCGCTGTATGGACATGAACGACCGCGCGCTGCGCCGCATTGCTTCCGGCCTTGGCGGCCGCGAGAGCGGCCCGGCCCGTGAGACCGGGTTCGTGATCACCGCCGCGTCCGAGATCATGGCGATCCTGGCGTTATCGGAAGGCCGCGCCGATCTGCGCAAGCGGCTGTCGCGCATTGTCGTCGCCTTCAACTACGACGGCGGGGCCGTCACCGCCGCCGACCTCAAGGCGGTCGGGCCGATGATGGTGTTGCTCAATGACGCCGTCCTGCCCAACCTGGTGCAGACCACCGAGGGGGCGCCGGCGATCGTGCACTGCGGCCCGTTTGCCAACATCGCGCACGGCACGAGCAGCGTGCTGGCGCAGCGCATCGGTCTTCACCTGGCCGACTACGTGGTCAACGAGACGGGCTTCGCCGCCGACCTGGGCGCCGAGAAGTTCTTCGATATCGTGATGCCGATGTGCGGGCACGTGCCGGCGGCGGCGGCGGTCATCGTGACGCTCAAGGCGCTGCGTGCACAGGGCGGATCGCCCGATGGCCCGCTCGAGCCGGGCTTCCCGAACATGGTGCGGCATCTCGACAACCTCAAGCGCTGGGGCGTGCCGGCCGTGATCGCGCTCAATCGCTTCCCCGGCGACAGCGATGCCGATCTCGACACGGTGATGAAGTATTGCCGCTCGATTGGCGCCGACATCGCGCTGGCTGAGGGGTACACCAAGGGCGGCGCGGGCATGACGGAGCTTGCCGCGAAGCTCGTGGCCGCGGCCGCCACCTCCGACCCGGCGGCGGTCAAGCCGATCTACTCGGCCGCGCAGTCCCTCGAAGAGAAAATCACCGCCGTCGCCACCAAGGTCTATGGCGCCGCCAAGGTGTCGTTCAAACCGGCCGCCAAGACGCGGCTGGCCAAGCTCGCGGCCCTGGGCTTCGGCGAGTTACCAGTGTGCATCGCCAAGACCCAATACTCGTTCACCGACGACCCCAAGCAGATGGGCGCGCCCTCGGGATGGACGCTCACCGTCAGCGACGTGTCGCTGTCGGCCGGCGCCGGGTTCGTGGTGGCGATTGCCGGCAGCATGATGCTGATGCCGGGCCTCGGCAAAGTCCCCCAGGCCCAGAAGCTCGACGTGGACGACCAGGGCGGCGTGCTCGGCATGGACTACTGAACCGGCGGTGAACCTCGCCGAAACTGCTTCTTGTCGAGGTCAGCGAGGTGCCGCGCCGACCGATTCAGTGAGCACCAGACGGCCATTGAGCGGCTGCGTCGGCCGGTTGTTGTCGTGGATGATCGCGGTAAACGCCTTAATCTGCTCGCCCGATAGCTGGATCGGCGTCGTCATCACGATCCAGCGCACGCCTTCGGAGCACGGCGGCGTGGAGAGCGAGCCGTCGTACCGGTAGGACGCCCGGCTGGTCGGCAGCAGCTTGTCCACGTCCACGTTGGCGTTTGGATAGTGGCTCTCCTCGCCCTTCTTGTTCGGCAAGTTGTTCCAGATCGGGTCGAACGCCGGGTTCGGTGCGCCCTCCTCGATAAAGACGCCGATGACAGCGAGCTTGCCGTCGGCGGCCTTGTGCACCAGGTGCATCTCCATCGGGTAGTGCCGGCCCTTCACCGTGTGCTCGCTCTCGTTGTGGAAATGGTATTGCACGAGCTCGTAGGTGTCGTTGCCGATGGTCAGGGACTCGGCGCCCTCGACGTTGACCTGGATGGTGTGCCCGTTGTTGATGCCGTCGGCGACATGTTCGTGGTGGGCAATGCGCAACGATCCGGGGAGCAGGTTCGTCTTCAACGCCCGCACGTCGGTGCCCATCACGGTCTCCGCGATATCCACCGGCGACTGCGAACGCCCGTCGCCGCAGGTGGCGAACTTCGGGCTGAGCGCCCCCCAGCGCTCTGGGCCTTCGGCCCCTTCGTAGTGCCAGACCGGATCTGACGAGGCGGGCGCCGCTGAGGGCTTGGTCGTGACCTGTGGCGTCGCTGTTCCCGCGGAAGGCGCCGGCTCCGTTCGGCCACACCCGCTCGACGCCACGGCGATCGCCGCCGCCATCAGCATCGCGACGGGAGTCGTCGGCCCGGTGAGGGTAGTTCGTCGAATCATGACCCGCCGCCTCCTTTGCGACGCCCCAGTGGAAGTTGAGCCCGAAGAACGGCCCATAGTAAATGACGCTATTCTGTCACCGGCCTTGTCGTCGTGCCGGTACGAAGCCTGTCGATTCGCGCGACCCTCGATCGTCACCAGGCAGGAGGACAGATTCAATGCCGAAGTTCATTATGCTCTTGCACGACTCAGGGACGTTCCCGGCCGACATCAGCCCAGACGAGATCCAGGCGATCATCCAGCGCTACGTGGCCTGGAAGCAGAAGGTCCAGGCCAACGGCCGCCTCATGGACGGCCACAAGCTGGCCGACGGCGCCGGGCGCGTGTTGCGCGGCGCGGTGGGGTCGCCGAAGGTCACCGACGGCCCCTACGCCGAAGCCCGCGAAGTGATTGGTGGAATTTTCATTGTCGAAGCTGCCAGCTACGAAGAGGTGGTCGATCTCAGCAAGGACTGCCCGCACCTCGAGTTCGGCACCATCGAAATCCGCGAGGTCGAACCCACGTAACGGTGCCTGGCACGGTTACCCCCGTTTCTGTTGCAGTTTCTGCTACGGTGGCCCCCGACTCCATTGCACTTGTTGAGCATCTGTTCCGCCGCCAGGCGGGACAGATGGTCGCCCGGCTGACGCGCACGCTCGGGCCGCGTCACCTCGCGGTAGCTGAAGACGCCGTTCAGGACGCGTTGATCGCCGCGCTGCAGCAGTGGCCGTTCCGCGGCGTGCCCGATCAACCGGAGGCGTGGCTCTACCTCGTCGCCAGGAACCGCGCGCTCGATCGCTTGCGGCACGCGAAGATGGCCGCCGGCAAGGAACCCGCGCTGATGCGGGCGCAACCCGACGCGCAGCCCCCGGCCGAGGTCTCGCTGCGCGACGAACTGCCGCCGGTGGACGATGACCAACTCGCCTTGCTGTTCTTGACCTGCCATCCGGCGCTGGCCGCCGACGCCAGGGTGGCGCTGGCGCTGAAGCTCGTGGGCGGCTTCAGTGTCGGCGAGATCGCCCGCGCCTTCCTGGCGCAGGAGAGCGCCATCGCGCAGCGACTGGTGCGCGCCAAGCGCACCCTGCGCGATCAGGATGTCGGCTTCGGCATGCCGGCGCCGGCCGAACTCGCCGCGCGCCTCGATTCGGTGCTCGAGTCGCTCTACCTGATGTTCAACGAAGGCTACGTGGCGACCTCTGGGGACGCGCTGGTGCGAGACGATGTGGCGGGCGAGGCCATTCGCCTGGCCTCGCTGGCCGCCGCGCATCCGGCGACCGATTCGCCCAATGCCTGGGCGCTGCTGTCGCTCATGCTGCTGCACGCGGCGAGGTTTCCCGCCCGGATCGATTCGGACGGCACGCTCTTCTTGTTGCGCGACCAGGACCGCGCCAGATGGGACCGGGAGGCGATCGCCGCCGGCCTGCGCGCCCTCGATCGCGCGGCGTCTGGCAACCACGTTAGCGCCTTTCATCTCGAGGCGGGCATTGCCGCCTGCCACGCCGTGGCGCCGTCGTGGGACGCCACCGACTGGCCGCAGATCGTCACGTACTACGACGACCTGCTGGCGCTCACCGGCTCGCCGGTGGTGGCGATGAACCGCGCCATTGCCGTCTCGCGCATTGACGGACCGCTTGCCGGGCTCGCCGTGCTCGACAGCATCGCCGGCCGCGCCGTGCTCGCGCGCTATCCGCTGCTGCCCGCCGTCGAGGCCGAATTGTGGCGCGAGGCCGGCGACCAGGCCCGGGCCGTGGCCAGCTACCGCGAGGCGCTGACCCTGGCGCGCTCAACCCCGGAGCAACGCTGGCTCAGTTCCCGGCTGACGCATCTCGTATAATTCAAACCCGTGGAGTACCTGATCAAGCAGTACGCGCTCGAGCCCGGTGCGTTGGAGATCCAATACATCGAGGAGTACTTCGGCGAGTATCCGCGCCGCAAGACGGCGACCGAGATCATCGAACGCCTGCAGGATCGCGAATCGCTGATCCTGATGGCCGAGGCGCCGCTCCCCGATGATCCCTCGGGCGCGCTCGTGCCGGTGTCCTACAAGATCGTTCACGAGATCCGGCATGACGAGAAAGTGCCGAAGCTCCGCGACCTGGTCGATCGACTGACCGGTCCGGTGTCGTTCGATGGTCGCCGGATTTTGTATTCCTGGATCGGCGGCACGCGCCGCGACTGGCGTGGCCAGGGGCACTTCCGCGCGCTGACCGAAGAATCCGAAGTGTGGGCGCTCGCCGCCGGCTTCGAGGAAGTGGTCGTCAAGACCAAGAACCGCTACTACGACATGCGCGCCGTCCTCGCGCAACTGCACTTCAACGTCGTCAAGCACGAGCCGAACGCGGCCGACAGCGCCGAGTCCAAGGTCTACCTCAGTAAGCTGTTGCCGGCGGAACTCGCGCACCGTCACCGCAGCGTCCGCACGGTCGTTTACTCGGAGTAGGTTGGGCGGGACTAAAGTCCCACCCCTACGGCTTCGATCCCGAGAGCTGGAATGGCCGTGCCGGAATGGCCGCGGCGCACGAACGGTCGAGACCCGCGGCCGATCCGGTCTCGAGAAACGCGGCGAACATGCCGTTGATGCACGCTTCCGCATTGCCAATGGGATGGCCGTTGTTGCGCATCACGACGTGCGCGCCGTTCGGCAACCCGCGGAGCACTTCGTCGGCGCCCGCCGGCGGCGTCACCGGGTCGAACTCTCCCGAGACCATCAGCGTGGGAACGGCCGACCGGGTGGGCTGGCCGTGCGCGCTCGACACCGTGCCGCGGGGCCACTCGGCGCAGGCCGCCGTCTGTTGCTGCAGCCGGTAGTCGCCGCCGAACGTCCCCTCAGCCTGCGACCGCGCGTCCTTGCTGAGGAACGGGATGTCTTCGGTGCAGGTGACCGACAGGAAGAAGCCCGCGGCCAGGCGATTGCCGCCAAGAACCGTGCGCCCCGCCAGCGCGGTTTCCGTCAGGCCGCGCTCGTCGCCCGCGAGCAATTGCGCGACCAGCTTCGGCGCCTGGGCCAGGCCGTCGGGCGTGTAGAGGACGTTGCGGAAGGCCTCGGCGAACAGTCCACGCGTCACCTTGACCGCCGTCGCTGCCCGATCGGCGTTACCCGGCAGCGTAAGCATGGGTGAGGCCTTGTCGAGCCTGCTGAGCAACCCGCGGAAGTCCGCGTCGAGCGTGGGGAAGGCGCGCCGGCAGTTGTCGTCCAGGTTGCACCGGGCCACCAACGCCTGCCACGCCTCCTCACCCGCGCGCGCGTGCGTTTCGGGCATCGCCATCGACGGCGGCACGATGCCCTTCATGGTGACGGCCCGCAGGCTGGCGGGATGACGCCGCATGTAGACCTGCGCGACCCGGCTGCCGTACGAGGTCCCGTACAGGTTGATCTGCTTGTAGCCGAGCGCCTGCCGCACTTCGTCCAGGTCGTCCACCGCGGTCTCGGTGGTGTAGCGGGTGAGGTCGGCCGTGGCTGCCAGTCGTGAGCGGCAGGCACGCACCGCTGCCACGCTCAACAGATCCGCGTCGAACGCACCCGAGGGGCCTGGCTGCGCAAGTTCAGGGCAGGTGAGCGCCGCCGACTGGCCGGTGCCGCGCAAGTCGATCAGCATCAGGTCGCGGTTCTTGCGGATCTCGCTGAAGGCGCGGCTGAAGAAACGCGCGTTGAACGACGGCGCGTCACCCGGCCCGCCTGCCAGCGCGAAGAGCGGATCGGGACGCCGATCCGCCGTCGTCGCCGCCAGCACGATGATGGAGAGGTCGAGTTGCCGGCCTTGTTTGGTATCGCGGTCTTCCCACACGCGATAGCTGCCGCAGCGCGCCTCGCCGGGCACGCCGTCGATGGCGCAGGGGGCGAGTGCCACCTGTGCCGCCAGGGCCAGTGCAGAGATCATCGATGCCGCCCCGGCAGAATCAGGTCGAAGTCCATCAGGCCCGTCCTTTCGCGCGGTGGTCCCGAACCGGCGATAAATGTTTGACGGTGCGGCTGAGCGCAGAGTTGCAGGTGGGGCAATTCTCCCTATACTGCTAGGGTGAAACCGCCAACCGTCGCAACCCTCACCTGGCAGGGCGACCTGCGTTTTGCCGCCCGTTCCGGCACCACCGAGATCGTCCTCGATAGCAAGAGCACCGCCGGACCGTCGCCGGTCGAAGCCGTGGCCATGGCGCTGGCCGGCTGCATGGCGATCGACGTGGCCGATATCATCACCAAGGGCCGTCACGAATTCACCGCCCTCGCCGCCACCATCACCGGCGCGCGCCGCGAGGAACCGCCGCGTCACTTCGTGAGCTTCACCATGCACTTCGTGATTACCGGTGCCGTGCCGGACCAGGCGATGGAGCGGGCCATCCAGTTGTCGCGCGACAAGTACTGTTCGGTGTGGCACTCGCTGCGCCAGGACCTCCCACTGGACACCTCGTTCGAGGTCCGAGCCTGAGCGCACCGGAGCGCAAGGTCTACCTCGACTGGCTGCGCGGCGCCGCCGTGATCGTGATGGTGATGGCGCACGTCACCGACGCGTGGACGCGCGACGGTGACCGCCAGGGCGGCCTCTACCGGCAGATCGTCTTCATCAACGGCCTGGCCGCCCCGCTGTTCCTGTTCCTGGCCGGGCTGACGCTGTCACTGGCCGCCGCCATGCGCTCGGCGTCAATCGGCCACGCCGGGGCGGCGCGGCTGGCGTTGACACGCGGCGCCCAGGTCCTGGCCCTGGCGTTCCTGTTCCGTTTGCAATCGCAGTTGCTCGGTTGGGGGCCGCTCAGCAACTTCCTGAAGGTCGACATCCTCAACATCATGGGGCTGGCGATGATGGCCGCCGCGCTACTGTGGCGGGTGTCCGATGCGCGCCTCACCCGCCTGGTGCTGTTCGCGGTGGCGACGACGGCGGTGACGATGACCACGCCCTTGATTCGCGAGGCGGGTGTGCTGGCGGTCCTGCCCGATCCGCTCGAGGCTTACATCAGGCCGCTGCCAGGCCGGACCAACTTTGCGCTGTTTCCGTGGGCCGCATTCCTGCTGGCAGGGGCGATCGTTGGGGAAGTGATTCACGCTGCCCGGACGCGTTCGCAGGAGATTCGGCTGCAGTGGTCGCTACTGGCCGCCGGCGTGGCCGGCATTGGCCTCGGCTACGCGGCCTCGTTCCAACCGTCCATCTATCCGGTCGCCAACTTCTGGACCAGCTCGCCGACCTTCTTCTTCATTCGACTGGGGATCTGCGCGGCGATGGTGCCCGTTGCACGGGGGATCGACTGGTTTCATCACGCCGTGCCGCGCTGGCTGGGCAGCTATGTGTCGGCACCACCCGGCGTGGTGACGGCAACTCTGGGACGATCGTCGCTCTTCGTATATTGGATTCACGTGGAGATGGTCTACGGCCTGCTCGCCCGGCCGCTGCGCCGTGCGTTGCCGATTGGTTGGTCGCTCGTGGCGACCGCGGCCCTGTGCCTGTTGCTCTATGCGATCGTGCTGTGGAAGGATCGCCTGATGGCTGGCGTGAAGCTCACCGGCCCGTTCCGCATCTTCGCGCCGGTCTTGAAGTAGCCTTCGAGGCATCCCCTTGTTTGAGGTTCTGTGATGAAGATTCTGCTGACTACCACGCTTGTAATGGTGCTGGCCTTGCCGGCCTTCGCGCAGGAAGCCCGCCGGCGATGGGAGATGGAGCGCCAGATCCGTCTCGACAAGTTCGAGCAGGTGCTGCCGCGCGCGATGCGCGCCAACGGCATCGACATGTGGATTGTGGCCGTCAAGGAGAACCACTACGACCCGCTGTGGAAGGACCTGGGCCGCGGCTACGTGACCGGCATCGGCTACTACGTCTTCACCGATCGCGGCGGCGACCGGATTGAGCGTGCCGCCCTCGGCCCGAGCGGCTACATGATTTCGCAGTCGGGCGCGTACGACATCATCGCCCCGGCCGCGACGCTGGCGGCCCACGTCAAGGCGCGCGACCCCAAGCGCATTGGCCTCAACATGTCGGACGAGATCGGCCCGGCCGACGGCCTGTCGGTGACCATGCTCGCGCACTTGACGAAGACACTCGGCGAACCGTATGCCTCGCGCTTCACGAGTGCCGAGAAACTGGTGGTCGACTTTCGGTCGCCGCGCGTCGCCACCGAGATCGTGGCATTCGGCGAGGCCGCGGGCATTGCCATCCAGTTGACCGAGCGGGCGCTCTCGAACGAGGTCATCACCCCTGGCAAGACCACCCTCGAGGACGTGGCGTGGTGGCTGCAGGATCGGCTGCTCGATCGCGCCCTGGGCTCCGAGTTCGACATGCCGTCGGTCTATGTCACCGGCCCCAACGGAATTGTCGCCACCTCGTCGAATCGCATCATCCAGCCGGGGGACGTGATGATGATTGACTGGGGCGTCCAGTTGATGAACTTCGGCACCGACGTCAAGCGCGTCGCCTATGTGCTGAAGCCCGGCGAGACCGTGCCTCCCGCCAGCATCCAGGCGGCCTTCGACAAGGCGGTCTCGGTGCGCGATGCCCTGAAGAAGGCGATCAAGATCGGCGTGCGCGCCGACGAGACCATGAAGAACATGGACGCCGCGCTGCGCGCGGCCGGGTTCGGCGTGATCGAGTTCAATCGGCCCAACCAGGATGACAAGACCGACGTGGCCTATGGGTTCCACCCGGTCGGCAACACCGGTCACGACATCGGGCCGTCACTCACCACCTGGCAGCCACTCCAGAGCACCTTCGTGATGCACGCGCAGCATATGTTCGCGTTCGAGTACTTCGCGTATACGCCGATCGCGGAGTGGGGCGGCGCCAAGCTGCGGATTCCCATTGAGGACGATGCCATCCTGACCGAGGCGGGCATCCAGTTCCTGCATCCGGCGAACTACCGGCTGCTGGTGATCAAGTAGCGGCTAGCGCTCGGCGTACTTCGCCAGGTCGCGCAACTTCTTGTCGACCTTGACGGCGACCGTGGCTTCGGGAGCGTGGTACCAGGCCATCCGGCGTCTCGGCTCGAACGCGCCGGTGCGCGGGTCGTGACCGCAGTGCTCGACGCAGTACTCCACCGAGACCGTGCCGGTGGCTTCGTCGTACCGCATGGTCAACGCCTTGATGCTGTTCCATGGCCGGTCGCGCGGCTTCTCCGGGTTGCGCTTGACCAGGGTGATCAGCTCCAGGATGGTGGGGGGATACGTGCGGTTGAAGCTGGGTCTGGCCTGCCGGCGGCCCAACAGACGGGTGAGGTCTTCAAACTTGAGCTGCAGGGGCAGGTTGCCGATGACTTCGACCTTGAAGTCGACGGGTGGAGCCGTCGGTTGTGCCTGCTCGATAGGCAGCAGTGGCGTATAGGCGGGTTCGGCCGGGCGGGTTTCGACAACCGGCAACGCGGGCGACGGCGGCGGCTCTGCGGGTAACAAGCAGGATCCTAGTCGGCGATGTTAGTTCAGCCGGAGCATAATCGAGCGTAATGTTCGAAACCTTCGTGTGGTGGCTGCTGGCGGCGTTCGTGTTCGCGCTGGTCGCCAGCGTCGTCGGCTATCTCGTGACGCGATGGTTGTTTGTGCGCACCGCGGAGCGCATGGCCGTCGAGGTCGATCGGCGGGTCGGGGCGGCAGCCGCCCGCACCTTTACCCACCTGGCCAACTACGCAGAGGCCACCGGCATTCCCCTGGATGAGGCGAACCGTTTCTTCGGCGCGCACATCGATCGGGTGGCCCGGCTCATGGACAGCGCGATCACGCTCCCGGTGATTGGGAAGATCGGGCTCGATGCGGTCATCGGGCTCGTACCCGTCGTCGGCGACCTGGCCGGTACCGCGGTGTCGTTGACCCTGGTCGCGCGCACACTTCGCTACGGCCCGCCTTCAGCCCTCGTTTCAAAGATGCTGGCCAACGTCATGGTCGATCTCGTGCTGGGATCGATTCCCGTGGTCGGTTTCTTTGCCGACGTCTGGTTCAAGGCCAACGACCGCAATGCCGAGCTCATGCGCGAGTACCTCTCGGCCCGCGCTTGATGCGGCCTGGTGAAAACTACTGCTGTCCCGGTGCCGTCGGCACCGGCTTCTCACCGCCTGCCGGTGCCGGCATGTCGTTCCAGAACAACAGCCCGTTGAACACCATGCCGTGTTCACCAAACGTCTGCCAGCGGTAGATCGGATTGTTCGCGAACATGATCACGCGACCCTTACCCGACGCCGCGTCCACGACCATGGGCCGATTCCGCGTCTGATCGGGGTTGCGCATCAGGCCGCTCACCACGCCGGCTTCCCCGCCCGTGAAGCGCGCGATCACCTGTGGGCGAGTGGGTGACGAACCGGCAAACTGCTCGAACCCTGCGGGCGGACCGGCCTGCAGCAACGGACCCCCAGCGTAACGAACCGGCAACGTCTTCTGTGGATACCCGAACATCACGGGATGATTGGGCAGCAGGATCTCGCTCGTGACATACGGCCCGGGCGCATAAAACCCAGGTGCCGGGCTCTGGGCATCGACGCCCTTGGCGAGGCCGAAATCGGCCGGGAAGTAGCTGGCCACCCCCAGCGTCATCAACACACCGCCCTCGTCCACGAATTTCTGGAACTCGGCCGCACCGGCCAGGCCCATGCCGCCGCGCACATCGTCGGTCTCGGCGTAGAAGCCCAGCGACTTGAACTTGTCGTTCTTCTTGTAGGGCAGCGGCTTCGACAGCTTGGGCTGCTCGTACACGATCGACTTGCCGTTGTTGGTCTGGTGCGGCATCACGATCACGTCGTACTTGCCGCGCAGGCTGGCGCCGGCCTGGACGTGGTCCTTGTGGATCAAGTCGTATGGGATCTCCCAGCGGTCGAAGGCCAGGCGGACCCAGCCCACCTTCTCGGTGTTCGCCCAGGTGGTGTACATCGCCAGGCGCGGCAGGTCGACGTTGACGGTGTCGACGGTTGGCGCCGACGCGATCGCCGTACCGACGAGGCCCAGCGACTCCACTTCCTTGCGCACCCGATCGCCCGCTGACTCGATGATGAACGATCCGGCCGGATACTCGGCGTCGCCGATCTTGAACGCCGCCTTGGCCCCCTTGAACGCCACGTCCTTCAGCCGGTACCGCAACGTGATCAGGTTGAGCGATCCGTTGTGCTTCACGACGGTCACTGCACCTGAGGCACCCGAGGCACTGTCAACGCGGCCGGCCGTGACCACATCGGCCGTCAGCAAGGCACCCGGGGTATCAAGAATGGCCTTGTCCTCGATCGTCCTGACGTCGATGTTGTTGGCCATGCCCATCGTCCACGCACTGTCGTCGTAAGTGGCGAGCGCCGGATCCGGATACGTCTGCTTCTCGAGCAGCGTCTTGGCCAGCGGCCCGTACGGCTGGTTCAGCTTGACGATGTAGGAGCCGGCGGGGAAGGTGCCGTCCTTGACCTTGATCTCGACGGTGGTGCGATGCACCTCGATGGCCTGGCGGCGGATCAGGTTGGCCACGCGATCGACCTGGGTCTGGTCGCGCTGGCCACCGGGGATCACAAAGGCATGCGGCGGCTTGTCAGCCCCCTTCTTCACCGCATTCGCCGATTTCTTGTAGAAGTTCTCCACCACCATCGCCGGAAACTTCGAGGTCAGTTCGAGCGCCGTGAGGACGCCGGTCTGCGCGTAGTTGATCGAGTTGCGAATCGACCAGTCGACCTCGCCGGCTGGCATGGGGTTGGGCCGGTACCACTGCCGCGTGGTCTGGTTGCCCGACAACCGCGCCTTCTTCGTGTTGGCGCCGCCCTGGTTGAAGATCTCGTACATCCGCAGCATGCCGTTGTGGTTGGCCGCGGCGAAGCCAAGGTAGCCGGGCGACCACATGTCGACGAAGCCGAAGTGCCAGACGCCGGGCATGCCGTAGCCGGTCAGCTTGGTCACTTCGTAGTTCGCGAAGAACGGCAGTTCCGTGTAGAGGATCGGATCGAGGTTGGCGTTCTGCGGCGGCTGGCCGCTGAACGTGTAGAGCAGCGTCTGCGCCTCGTGCAGGTCGTGCCAGATGGGCGGCACCCAGTTCAGGTACCAGGTCAGGTGCGCCCGCAGCGAGTCGACGCCGTAGTTGATGTCGCGATTGTTGTCGTGGAAGACGTACTTGCCCCAGTAGGGCGGGCCACCGAAGTTTTCGCCGCCGTCGTACAGCTCGTCGATCTTGTAGGCGTAGTACCAGTCCACATAACGATCGCGGCCATCAACGTCGGTGGCGCCGGTGATGCTGACGATCACGTTGTCGCGAATCTGCTGGATGTACGGCTCCTCGCTCACCGCGAGCCGGTACGCCAGTTCCATGACCGCTTCCGGGGGACTGGTTTCGCCGCTGTGGAGGCCGGCACTGACGTGGTAGTGCGGCTTGGTGGCGGCGACCAGCTGCTGCGCTTGCGCGTCGGTCAGGCCGCGCGGGTCGGCAAGCCGGCGCGTATTCTGCCGGTTGACCTCGAGGTTCTTGATGTTGGCTTCAGACGAGATGTACACGACCATGATGTCGCGGCCCTCTTCGGTCTTGGCCACGACCTCGGTCTTGAACCGGCCCGGCAGCGCCTTCTCGAGCGTGCGGAAGAAGCGCTGCTGATCGGCGACGTAGGTGAGCTTCTTTTCGGTGCCGATGTGGTAGCCCAGGATGTCTTTCGGCGTCGGCACTCCCGCCTTCTTGGGCAGGTGATCGACCAGCGGCGACAGGAAATCCGGCCTGGTGGTGGCCTTCTTCACGAACTCGGCAAATGCGGCGTCGTTTTCGGCCGCCGCCGCGGGCCTGGCTTGCCTGCCCTGAGCGGCAAGGGCCGATTCGGACACGGGACTGGTCCCAAGGGCCACGGCGAAGAGGCAGAGAAGGCCAAATAACGCTTTTCTGTCGAGGAGGGCGATCATTTTTGTAAACCCTTCAAATGCAGTGACTTACAGAGAATAGTAAGGCCATTACAGGCCCCGATCGCCCTCGGAATTGGGCAAAAGCCATTGAGCGGGCGCGGAGGCGATTATAGAATCTGCCTCTTTATGATCAGCGTAGCCGCTATCCGGATGCAGCAGTTCGGCGTGCAATTCTATCAGGCCTCCCTGACCGCCAGTGATATCGACAAGCTCGTGCGTTTCGAGGTGTTGAGCTATCAGGACCAGGGACAGGCGGGCGTCAGGGGCAAGAAGAAGGCCGCCCAATCCAAGATCAACTGGGACCTGCTCGAACGCCGCATCGCCTCGAATGAGAAGGCGTACCAACGCCAGATCATCCGAAAGAAGATTGATGAGCTCGTGCAGTATTACGAGCAATGCCGGCAGGCCCGCGACCTGCCCTCGATCCCCGGCGCCGTCATCATTTCCTGCGATGAGAAGCTGAGCTTCGAGGCGTCCGAGAGCGGGTCCTCGCTTGGCCGCCTGAAAGTCCCGGAACGCGAGGGCATCCTGCGCGCCATCGACGGCCAGCACCGGTTGCTCGCCCTGCACGCCGACATCGATCGGTTCGGCGACGAGCCCTTCACCGTGCCCGCGATCATCTTCGACCGCGTGCCCGAAGACCACATCGTCCAGATGTTCGTGACGATTAACGCCAAGCACACCCGGCTGAACGCCTCGCACCTGGTGTCGCTGTCGGGACGTCAGCTCTACCGGGACGAATCCCTGGCGGCCGCCCACGACGTGGTGCGGGCGCTTAACGATCGCGAGGAATCTCCCCTGCACGGCGAGATCAAGCTGCTCGGTGTCGGCAAGGGCCGCGTCGGCCAGGCGCCGCTGGCGCAGGAACTCAAGAAGCTCTTCTCGGACGAGGCGGCCTTGGGTGGCGCGCGCAAGAGTGCCGAGTTCCGCGAGGAGTCGAAGAAGTTCTTCGTCAACTACCTCAAGCAGATCGCCAGCATTTTCGAGTCGGCGTGGAACGGCCGCAAGTACAGCGTCAAGTCGGCGACCGCCCTGCGCGCGTTCATTCGCGTGGCGCCCGACGTGCTGCAGAAGATCGACCAGCAGCACGCCGATCGCACTGACTTCCGGGCCATTGGCCGCGTTATCTCGCCGTGGGGCCGCCGCATTGGCGCGCTGCGCTTCGAGACCGACGGCGCATGGAAGCGCCAGGGAACGACCGTCGACAACCTGACCAAGGAACTGCGGCTGGCGTTGCAGTATCCCGAAGGGGCGGCAGGGTAGGCGGAAGAAACCGTGATCGCGCCGACAGAGTTGTCGGCGCCGTGCAACGGCTCGTTCGCGAAACCTGCGAAAACGGCCAGAAAAGTCGCGGCACGAACTTTGGATTAGTGGTGGCTGTCGCCAGTCTGTTTACTACGGTGCGAGTGCCGTAGTAGCTGGGGGGAGCCAGGTTGGCGGCAACTTTTGGGCGGCGGTTCCAGCAATGGGATCGCCGCCCTTAGTCATTTACGGGGTCGCTCAACCGATCGCCCACCATCCAGGTTCATAACCTGGATCCCGGCCCCCTCGAGCCCGGCGCGGACGGCCCGGGCCAACTGGACGGCCCCGGGGGTATCGCCGTGCAGGCAAATCGTGTCGGCTTCGAGCGCGATCTCCGACCCGTCCAGGGCCACGACCCGACGCTCCTGCACCATCTTGACGGCGCGGGCGGCGACGGTCGCCTGGTCGTGAATCACGCTGCCGGCTTTCTGGCGGGAGGCCAGCGAGCCATCGGCTTCGTAAGCGCGGTCGGCAAACACTTCCGCGGCCACTGGCAACCCAACCTCTCGGCCGGCCTTGATCAGTTCCGAGCCAGGCAATCCGAACAGAATCAGGTTCTTGTCGATGGCGGCCACCGCACGGGCAATGGCGCCGGCCAGCGCGCGGTCGCGGCAGGCCATGTTGTAGAGCGCGCCATGGGCCTTCACGTGCTGCAGGCGTACGCCCTGGGTCGCGGCGATCCCGGCGAGCGCGGCGACCTGGTAGACGACGAAGTCTTCCACCTCCTGCGGCGTGGCCTTCATCTCCCGGCGGCCGAAGCCGACGAGGTCCGGAAAGCCGGGGTGGGCGCCGACGGCGACGCCGCTCGCCTTGGCCAGCGCGACGGTCGCGCGCATGGCGCCGGGGTCACCGGCGTGGAACCCGCACGCGACGTTGGCCGACGAGATGCTCGCCATCAGGGCGGCATCGTCCCCCATGGGCCAGGGCCCGAATGACTCGCCGAGATCGGAATTGAGATCAATTCTCATTTTGTTCTTGACCGACCATTTTAGTCGGCCATATGCTGATTCAGAACTTGAGACTGAGTCTCACCTTGAATCCATGAAGACGTTTCGTTCCGCCATTTTCTGGATGCACCTGATCGTGGGCGTCGCCGCCGGCGTGGTTGTCCTCATCATGTCGATCACCGGCGTGGCCCTCACCTACGAGAAGCAGATGCTCGAGTGGGCCGACCGCCGCGCCTGGACGGCGTCGTCCTCACTCGACGCCCACCATCTTCCGCCGGAGACGCTGCTGGCGAAAGTCGCCGAGGCCCGGCCGGGGGTGGCGCCGACCGGCGTCACCCTGCGTGCCAACCCGGCCGCGCCCGCCACGGTGACCCTCGAAGGGAACGCGTCCCTGCTCGTCGATCCGTACACGGGCGTCATCATCGGCGCACCGCCGAGCGGTTTGCGGAACTTCTTCCGCACCATGACGGTGTGGCACCGCTACCTGGCCCTCCAGGACGCCAGCCGGGCGACCGGTAAGGCGGTGACCGGCGCCGCCAACCTCGCGTTCCTGTTCATCGTCCTGAGCGGCATGTATCTCTGGCTGCCACGGGTCTGGACGTGGCTTCAGTTCAAGGCCGTCCTCTGGTTCCGCGGCGGACTGCCCGCCAAGGCGCGTGACTTCAACTGGCACAACGTCATTGGCATCTGGTCGGCGGTGCCCCTCGCCGTGGTAGTGGCGGGCGCCGTCCCCATCTCGTACCCGTGGGCGAGCAACCTGGTCTATCGGCTGGCGGGCGATCGCCCCCCGGCTGCTGCGACGCCGGCGGCGAGCCCGGGCGCGCCTGAGCCGGTCTCCGCCAATGGTCTCAATGCTGCGTGGTCGCGTGCCCAGGCGCAGGTGCCCGCGTGGCGCACCATGACCGTCCGGCTGTCCACCGACCGCAGGCCGCTGACGCTGACCGTTGACCAAGGTTATGGCGGGCAGCCACAGCAACGCGCAACCCTCACCATCGATCGCGTGACCGGCGACATCACCAAGGCCGAGACGTTCGCCGACTTGAGCGCCGGCCGCCGCGCGCGATCATGGCTACGGTTTGCGCACACCGGGGAGTTCTACGGACTCGCCGGCCAGACCATCGCCGGCATCGTCTCGGCTGGCAGCGTGGTGTTGGTCTACACCGGCCTGGCGCTCGCGTGTCGCCGGTTCAGGTCGTGGATTCGGCGCCGCGGCCAGCAGGCCACGGTGGAACAGGTGCGCGCGGCATGAGCGTTCGCGGGAGAAACGATTGAGAGTGCTGTCGTCGGTTCTGGGTGTCGTTCTCTCGGTCGCGGTCACGGCTGGCGCGCAGGTCCCGGAGCGGTCCGGCGTGCTGCTGCTGGCTCACGGCGGGCAGCCGCAGTGGAACGAACGCGTCATCGCGGTGGCCAGGGCGGTCGATGCCACCCAGCCGATCGAAGTCGCCTTCGGCATGGCGTCGCGCGCGTCCATCCAGGCGGCGGTCGACAAGCTCACTGCCCGCGGCGTCACCTCGATCGTGGCGGTGCCGCTGTTCGTGTCGTCTCACAGTTCGGTGATTACCTCCACCGAGTACCTGCTCGGATTGCGAGCCGAGGCGCCGGCCGACCTGAAGATCTTCGCGAAGATGGACCACTCGGCGCACGGCGCGCCGGCCGCGGCGACTGGTGAACACGCCGCACATTTGCCTGCCGTGGATCCGGCTTCGCCCATCACGACGACGGTGCCCGTGCGCATGACCACGGCCTTCAACCGTCATCCCCTGATTGCCCAGATTCTCGCCGACCGTGCGCGTTCGATCAGCCAGACGCCCGCGAGCGAGGCCGTGATTCTCGTCGCCCACGGCCCGGTGCCGGACGACGACAACCAGCGGTGGCTGGACGACATGAAGGTGCTCGCGGAGCAGGTGCAGGCGGCCGCGCCGTTCTCGTCGGTTGACTACCTGACCGTGCGCGACGATGCCGGTCCGGCCATGCGCGAGGCCGCGACGAAAGACTTGCGCGATCGCGTCACGCAGCAGGTCGCCGCCGGCCGCACGGTGCTGATCGTGCCGCACCTGATGTCGTTCGGTGGCATCGAGCAGGGGATTCGCAAGCGGCTCGAAGGGTTGCCGTACGCGATGCCGGCGCAGGCCCTGATGCCCGACGAGCGAATTGCGCAGTGGGTGCTGGCGAGCCTGCGGTGACGTATGATCCGCCGCATGCGACGACACCTGCTTGCGGCCATCTTCATCCTGGCGGCTGCCCCACTGGCCTCGGCCCAGGCGCCCCAGCGCCAGACCCAGGAAGACGACTACACGCGCTACGAACTGCTTGGGCCCGACACCGCGCAGTTCAGAATCCTCTATGAAGTAACCGCGACCAGGGCCGGCGCGCCGTTTTTCTTCAATGCCATTCGCCGCGGCAGCGTCGCCACCGACGAGCGCGTCACCGACATGGCGACGGGACTGCCCCTCAAGTGGGAGATCGTCACCGGCCAGCAGGCGCGCGCCGAGGGACACCCCACCGCCGATCTCGAGACCGAGTGGTTGAAGGTCCACCTGGCCCGGCCGGTCCCGAAGGGCGGGGAGGCCCGCGTCCTGATCGACAAGACCTACCAGGACGCCAAGAGCTACTTCCGCGACGGCGACACCATCGTCTTCGACCGCTCGCTCGGCATTCGCCGCAATGCCGTGGTCCTGCCGGCGGGGTATCGCCTGATCAGCTGCAACGTGCCGTCGCAGGTCATGGCGACCACCGACGGCCGCGTGATGGTCACGTTCATGAACACCAGCGCCGCGGCCGCGCCGTTGGTCATTCGCGCCAGGCCCGGGTTGTCTCCCGTCATCCAGAAGCTGCCGACGACCCGTGGCGCCGCTGCGACCACGACGATGGCCTCGCAGGCCGCCCGTCTGTCGGACCGCGCGCACCAGGATCGCGAGATCGTGTATTTTCCAAACGATCCGGCCACGCACTCGTTCAACCTGTTCCACGACTACACCGAGTCGCGGCCGGGCGTCGGGCATTACTTCAACGTCGTGCGCGCCGGCAGTTCCGTGTCGAATCCCTCGGCCGTGCTGCTCGATACCGGCGAGGCACTGAAAGTCGAGACCCTGAGCGGCGCCGACCTCAAGAAGCGTGGCCTTGATGCCGGCGAGCCGCTGGCCGACACGGCGCAGGTCGTCGTGATCTCGTTCCCGGTCGTGAAGCAGGGCCAATCCGCGAGGTTGCGGATCACCGAGACCTACACCGATCCCAATCGCTACTTATTGGAGGGTGAGGAGTTGGTGTGGGACCGCGCCTTCGGCCGCCCTCGCAACTCCGTCGTGCTGCCGGCCGGCTGGACGGTGGTCGCCAACTCGATTCCGGCCGTCATCTCGCAGGATGCCGACGGCCGCCAGCGGCTCTACTACGAGAACCCGCGCAACGACGAGATCCAGGTGCTGATTCGCGCCCGGCGGGTGAAGGAGTAGCCATGAAGAGGTTTGCCGCGCTCGCACTCGTGACCGTGGCGCTGTCGTCGCCATCAGCGCAGACCGGTGTGCCGATCTCCGCCGAAGACACGCTGAAGGTCACGACGGCGTCAGTGCTCGACCTGAGCGAGGATGGCCGGCGCGTCGCGCTTGCGGCACGCCGGTTGTATGACAATGCCGAGACCAACCATCGCCGCTACGGCGACCCGACCTACTTCGCGCCGTCACTGGTCGAGGTCCGAGTGGTCGATACGGTCACCGGCGCCACCGACCGCGTCGGCACCGGCCTGCTGAACGTCCGGACGGCGGCCTTCGCGCCCGACGGATCGAGGCTGGCGATCCTGACCGCCGCGGAGGACGCCGCGGGCCTGCCGGCGACGGCCCTCTGGATCTACGACCTCGGCGCCAGACGGCTCACGGCGGTGCCGCGCCACGCCGGCGCGGAAGTGGCCGCCAACTCGGACCTGGCGTGGACGCCGGACGGCGCCCGGCTGCTCGTGGCGCTTCGCGATCCAGCCGACGACCGGGCCGCGCAGGCGTCGTTTAAGACGCTGGTCTCTGGTCCGGTCGTGGTCCAGACGTCGGCCCCGTTCCTGGATTGGGACGCCATGAATCGCGCCAACCGCCGCAGGGCGCTGGCCCAGATCGATCCGGCGACCGGCGCCAAGGTGGCCGTGCTCGCGCCTGCCGCCATCACCAACTACCAGTTCGCGCGCGATGGCTCATTCGTCACCTGGCTTGAAGACAGCACCGAGAAGACCAGTTACGACGTGATCTTCGGCACCGACAACGCCGTGCGGACCATGGCGCAGGGCGGCGCGGCGCGCACCGTCCTCGAGGCGAAGACCCTGAAGACCGCGCAGCCGCGGTGGTCGGACGATCGACGTACGTTCGCGTACGCCGACAAGGGCGAGGTGTTCGTTCAGCGCCTCGATGAGACGAAGCCGCGATCGCTGACACCGAGGCCGAAGACCGAGCCGGCGGCCAAGCCGGCTACCGAGGACGAGGCCGAGGCCTTCTCGGTGACCTCGTTCTCTCGCGACGGCTCGCATCTGCTGATCACCAGCAAAAAAGGCTGGTACGTGGCCGCGGTCGCCGATGGTGCCCGCGAACGCGTGCTCACCCTGGACGACAAGAACGAGGAGCGCAACCCCCGGCTCACCGTCGTCGATTGGACGCCGGCCGGCGACGCCCTGCTCGTCCAGTATGGCGAGCCCGATCGATGGGAGCGGGGCCTGTCGCGACTCGACTTGAAAACAAAGGCCCTGACGCCCCTGATCCGGGACCACGGTGTCTACCAGGGCTTCCGCCTGTCACGTGATGGCAGTACCGTCGTGTTCCAGAAGTCCGACGGCACCCGCCCCGCGGAAGTGTTTGCCGCGGACGTCTCGTTCACGAACGTCCGGAAGCTCACCGACCTCAACCCGTGGCTGTCGATGACAGCGCTGCCGACCTCGGAGCTGGTCTCGTACCGCGATGCCGACGGCAAGGTGCTCTACGGCGTCTTGCGCTATCCAGTTGGATACGAGAAGGGCAAGCAGTATCCGACAGTCTTCGAGATCTACGAGACGTTCTTCGACAACGGCTTCAATGGCCGCGCCGCCTTGCTGGCAGGGCAGGGCTACGCCGTGTTTCACCCGTCCGTGAACCTGGTGGTGGGCCGGCCAGGCGAGTCGTGGGCCAAGGGCGTCACGGCGGCGGCGAACAAGCTGATCGACATGGGCATCGCGGATCCCGATCGGCTCGGTGTGCATGGCACCAGCTACGGCGGCTATGCCACGGTATTGCTGTTGACCGAGACGGATCGCTTCAAGGCTGCCATCAATGTCTCGGGCAAGGTCAACATGGTGAGCTTCTACACCGACAGCGAACGCCTCGGCGTTCGCAACACCCATGCCCCGGAGAAGAGCCAGGATCGCATTGGCGGCACGCTGTGGGAATACCCGGAACGCTACCTCGAGCACTCGGCCATCTTCCGGCTCGACCGGGTCAAGACGCCGCTGCTGACGATCAGCGGCGATCAGGACCCCAACGTGCCTGCCAACCAGTCGCGCGAGTTGTATTACGCGCTGCGGCGGCTGGGGAAGGAAGTGGAGTGGGTGCGCTACGTGAACGGCGGCCACCGGCCACCCAACAGCGTGGCCGAGAGCATCGACTTCGAGCAGCGCATGGTGGCGTGGTACGACAAGTACTTGAAGGCGCCGCCGGCACAAGGGACCCGGCGGTAATCAAGTCGCCGCCCGTTCCCTCACGAGCTCCTCGATCTCGCGGTACTCCCGCCAGTGGCGGTGCGCGACCTGCGCCATGCCGACGACCGGGATCGCGAGGCAGACGCCGACGATCCCACCGATCGCGGCCCCCGCCCACAGCGCCAGCACCACGGCGACCGGATGCAGGTGCATCACGCGGCTGATCAGGCGCGGGTAGATCGCGTAGTCCTGAACCAGCCGCAAGCCGGCGAGGAACACAAGGACGGCAACGACGCGCTCTTCCGCCATCCCGGTGGCGACCACGGCGACGACCAGGGGGCCCGCGAGCGGCACCATTTCGAGCACGCCGGCGGCGATGCCCAGCGTCCCCGGATACGGCAGGCCGAGCGCCGCGAACCCGGCCCAGCACATGAATCCGACCAGGACGGCGGCCGTGATCTGGGCCCGCGTATACACGGCCAGAATGCGGTTGAGGTTGCGCAGGAACTCGTTGCCGCGCCACTGCAGGTGCGGCGTCGGCAGCGCGCGGGTGGTCGAGCGGCGGAACCGGTGCCAGCGCGTGAGCAGCAGGAACGCCACCACCGGCACCGTGGAGAGCCACGGCACCAGGCTGCGGATGCCGATCAGTTCGGCGCCGAGGGCCCGGGCCTCCCCTTCGAGGCTGCGCGTCACCCGGCGCGTCGTGGCGCCAACCGGCGCATTCACGGCCATCGGCAGGCCCAGTGCGTCATGCCACCCTTCGCTGGCGCGGAGTTGCCCGATGAATCGCGCCGTGTGCTGCGGCACCAGCACCGACATGCGCCCGAGCGCCGGCCCCAGGCGTTGGCCCGCGAACGCCCAAAGCGGAAATGTCACCACGGCCACGAGACCGTAGATCACCAGCACCGCGGTCCCCCGTGAGAGCGGCCGGCCCCGCCGTGAAGGTGCCGCCGCGTAGCGCAGGCGCTCGACCGCCGGCGCGATCAGGTAGGCCAGCACAAAGGACAGGAACACGATCAGGAACACGCCGGTCGCGGCGAACTGATCGAACACCACCGCCAGGACGACCAGGGCCACCAGCAGGGTGACCGTCACGAGGTAGGTGACCGCGCGGCGGCGCTCGCGCGGGCTCATCGGCTCAGCCGAAGGCAGCTCGCCCAGTCGCTCGGTCGTCTGCCGGGACATGCCGCAATTGTACGCGGTCGCCGTGCGCGCGCCGGTTCCCACCGCTAGGCGAGCATCTGCACCAGGAGGGCCTTTTGCGCGTGCAACCGGTTCTCGGCCTGGTCGAACACCACCGAGATCGGCGATTCGATCACTTCGTCAGTCACTTCGTCGCCGCGGTGGGCGGGCAGGCAGTGCATGAACAGCGCGCCGGGTTTCGCCAGCGCCATCAGGTTCTCGTTCACCTGGTAGCGCTGAAACAGCTTCTTGCGGTCGGCGTACTCGACTTCCTGGCCCATCGAGGTCCAGACGTCGGTGTAGACCGCATCGACCTCCCGCACCGCCGCCTTGGGGTCGGTAAACTCGGTCAGGCCGGCGCCTTTCTGCGACACCGCGGCCGCCTGATCCACGACCTCGTCCGGCAGCTCGTAGCCCTTCGGCGTGGCGACGTGCACCGCCATGCCCAGCATCATGGCCACGTGCACGAGCGACGTGCACACATTGTTGCCGTCACCGACAAACGCAATTCGCCGGCCCTCGAACGAGCTCCATTGTTCCGCCAGCGTCTGCATGTCGGCCAGCGCCTGGCACGGGTGCTCCTCGTTGCTGAGCGCGTTGATGACGTGAAGCTTCGGCGTGATCTCCGCAATCTGCGACAGCCGCTCCTGCGCGAAGGTGCGAATGACGACGGCGTCGACCCAGCGTTCCAGGTTCCGCGCCACGTCCTGGATGGGCTCGCGGTCGGCGTGCATCACGTCGGCCGGAATTTCGACAATGTCGCCGCCGAGTTCCCGCACGCCGATGGTCATCGTGACCCGGGTCCGCAGGGATGGTTTCTCGAACAACAGCCCGACATGCTTGCCGTTGAGGGCGTTCCAGGTGGGCGCCTTCATGCCCTTGACGCGCTCGCGCTTCAGCTTCGCGGCCAGCGCCAGCACTTTCGCCAGGCGGTCGGGATCAAGATCGAGAATGGAGAGAAAATTCTGCACGGCTGTCCTTACGAAACAGGAGGTCAGAAGATCAGGAGAAACAATATCTCCTTACCTCCTGACCTCTTGTGAAAACTAGGTGCGGTATTCGGCGTTGATCTTCACGTACTCGGCCGACAGGTCGCAGGTCCATACCGTCGCGGTGTGCGCGCCTCCGGTGCCGAGGTTGACCTCGATCGCCAGGTCCTTGCCGGTCAGGTAGTCGGCCGCCTGCGGCGCCCGCTCGTCGAACGGCCGGCCGTTCTCGAACAGCACCAGCGGCCCGATCTGCACGCGTGCGGCGTCGAGCACGAAGGCCGCGCCCGATCGTCCGGCGGCCGCGACCAGGCGGCCCCAGTTGGGATCGCCGCCGTGAACGGCGGTCTTGACGAGCGGCGAATTGGCGATCGCGCGCGCGGCCAGCCAGGCGTCGGCATCGGTGGCGGCGCCAGTCGTCGTGATGGCGATGAGCTTGGTCGCACCCT
Source organism: Acidobacteriota bacterium (assembly GCA_030697165.1). Classification (NCBI taxonomy): domain Bacteria; kingdom Pseudomonadati; phylum Acidobacteriota; species Acidobacteriota bacterium. The sequence continues at coordinate 31,057 of JAUYQQ010000013.1, read as the reverse complement.
CGCCGCCGCGGACGACGCCGAGCGCCAGCTCGTGGGCCACGGTCCGGAAGGCTTCGAACAGCATGGGGTAGAGGTCCTCGCTAATCTCCACGCCGCTGCGGCCGTTGGCGAGCGCCAGCACGCAGTCGTTGGTCGAGGGCTCGCCGTCGACGGTGATCGCATTGAACGTGAACCGGCAGGCGTCGGACAGCGCCCGCGACAGCATCACCGGGTCAACGGTCGCATCGGTCGTCAAGTACCCCAGCATCGTCGCCATCCGCGGCTCGATCATGCCCGAGCCCTTGGCCATGCCGCCGACGCGGAACGAGCCGATGTCGGTGCGCACCTCGACGGCGTACTCCTTCGGGAACGGATCGGTCGTCATGATGCCGCGCGCGGCCGCGGCGCCGCCGTCGTCACTGAGCGCGGCGACGGCCTGCGGAATGCCGGCGCGCAGCTTGTCCATCTTCAGGTTGACGCCGATCACGCCGGTCGAGCCGACCAGCACCTCGTGCGCGTCGCAGCCGATCGCGGCGGCCGTCAGCGCCGCCATCTCGTGCGCATCGGCCAGGCCTTGCGGACCGGTGCAGGCGTTGGCGCAGCCACTGTTGGTGACCATGGCGCGGGCCCGTCCGCCGGTCAGGGCGAGGTGTTCTTCGCACACGATCAGCGGCGCGGCCTTGGCGAGGTTGAGCGTGAACACACCGGCGGCCTGCGCCGTCACGTCGCTGACCACCAGGGCGAGATCAGGCTTGCCGCTGGCCTTGATGCCGCAGTGGAGTCCGCTGGCGCTGAAGCCGGCCGGGGCGGTGATGCCGCCGGCGATGGGGTGGATATCAGCCACGGCTGCCCCCCGCCGTCGCGCGCGCGCCGGCACCGGACTGGGCCTGGGCACGTTCCAGGTCCAGGACGATGGCGTACTGCCCGCAGTTGCGGAACAGCGGGCACGAATGGCAGTCGTGCGCGATCTTCTCGGGCACCCACGTGTGGGGGACGATCGAGAAACCAAGGCGCACGAAGAATCGCGGGTCGTGGGCGAACGCCGTCAGCCGCTCGAAGCCTTCGCGTCGCGCGCGACGACCGAGCTCGTCCACCATGCGATAGCCGAGACCCGTCTGGCGAGCCTGGCGGCTGACCACCAGCGAGCGCACCTCGGCCACCGCCTTCGACAACGGCGCCAGCTCGGCGCAGCCAACGATCTCCTCGCCTCGGGTGGCGACGACGAAGCGGGGCGCGTGGTCGGCCAGTTCACCGAGGGTGCGCGGCAGCAGGCGCCCTTCTTCGAGGTGCGCGGCGATCAAGGCGTGCAGCGCCGGCGCGTCGGCGGCCGTCGCCGCCCGCAGCGTAATGGCCGGGGCGGCCTGCCGGCTCCGCTCGGCCGCAAGGGGACGCCGCCCCTTGCCCGGTCCGTTATCAACTACCACTCGCATCGTCACGCCTTCACCTCGACCGTCGATCCCTCGACCTTGACTGACGCCAACGCACCATCGAGCACGCCGATGGCTTCTTCAATCTCCGCGGCCGACACCGTGAGCGGCGGCAGCATGCGCACCACGCGCTCGGCGGTCCGGTTCACGAGCAGTCCCGCCCGCAGCGCGGCTTCGACGACCGGCTGCGCGTCGACGGCGAGCTCGAGCCCGCGCATGAGGCCGGCACCGCGCACGGCGGTGACGACCTGGTGCTTGCGCTGCAGGCCGTCCAGCCGCTGCTCGAACAGCGCGCCCATCTCGCGAATGTGCGGCGCCAGCGCCTCCAGCTGCTCGAGCACGTACAGGGCCGCGCGCGTCGACAGCAGGTTGCCGCCGTAGGTCGTGCCGTGGTCGCCGGCGAAGATCTGCGCGGCCACGTGTTCGCCGACCAGGGCCGCGCCGATCGGGACGCCGGAGCCGATCGCCTTGCCGACGGTCACCAGGTCGGGCGTCCAGCCCAGGGCCTGGTAGTGGAACGGCCGGCCGGTGCGGCCGAGGCCGCACTGGATTTCATCGGCGATCAGCAGCGTGCCGGTCTTCTTCGTGACGCGCGCGATCGCCGCCGCGAACTCGGCCGGCAACGGCCGCACGCCGCCTTCGCCCTGGATGGGCTCGGCAATGATGGCGGCGGTCGATTCGGTGACCGCGGCTTCGAGGCCGGCGATGTCGCCCGGCGCCACGAACGTGACGCCGGGGATCAGCGGTCCGAATGGGTCGCGATAGTGCGCGTTGGCCGTCACCGACAGCGCGCCCATGGTGCGGCCCGAGAACCCGTGTTCGAGCGCGACGTACGCCGTGCGGTTGTTGACGCCCTGCGAATACCAGAAGCGGCGCGCGAACTTGAGGCACGCCTCGACCGCTTCGGTGCCGCTGTTGCAGAAGAACGCGCGTTGCAGGCCCGACAGGGCCGACAGCCGCGCGGCCAACTGGCCCTGCAGCGGGTGGTAATAGAGGTTCGAGGTGTGCACCAGGGTCTTCGCCTGGTCGGCAATCACCGCGGCCAGGCCCGGATGCGCGTGCCCGAGCACGACCACGCCGATGCCCGAGATGAAATCGAGATAGGCCCGGCCGTCGGCGTCGAACAGGCGGGTGCCCTCGCCGCGCACGAACACGACCGGCTGCCGCTTATAGGTTTGCAGCACGTGCTGCGCCTCGAGCGCGGTCACGGACTGGGTTGTCGTCACGGTCATTTCACTACCCTCGACGTGGCGTCGGTCTTCAGCAACGCCACGGCCTTGCCAATTCGTTTCGCATCGCGCCCGTCGATGATCACCACGCTGCTGGCGCCGGTGAGGGCGGCCTCGCAGGCGGTGAGCTTGGCGACCATGCCCGCATTCGCGGTGCCCGAGGTGACCAGCTTCGCGATGTGGGTCTTGTTGAGGCGCGGGATGGTCTGTCCGCGCTTGTCGAGCACGCCGGCGGTCGCGCCGGCAATCACCAGGCGCTTGGCCTTGATCCGCGATGCCAGGCTGCCGGCCAGCGTGTCGGCATTGACGTTGAACAACTGCCCGTCCTTCGACGCGCTGACGCAGGCAATCACCGGCACGTAGCCGGCGTTGCACAGCAGCGCGAGCAAGGCCGGGGTCGGGGCATTGGCCACCGGCGTCCCCACCATGCCGAGATCAACGTTGTCGCCGCTCGTCGATTTGTGCGGTGCGGCCTTCTTCACCGGCGCCACGCCGGCATCGGCGCCGGTCAGGCCAATGGCGCGGCCGCCGGCGGCGTTGATGGCCGCCACAAACCGCGTGTTGATCGATCCGGCCAGCACCGCGACCACGATCTCCAGCGTCTCCGGATCGGTCACGCGCAGGCCATCGACCTGGCGCTTCGGGATGCCGACCTGCGCCAGCGACGCGTCGATCTCGCGGCCGCCACCGTGCACCACAATCAGCGGCCGGGTCTTCGCGGCCTGGTTGATGACCTTGCTGATGGCCTTCAGCCGATCCGCGCCTTCGAGCAATTCACCGCCGAGCTTCAGGACCACCGCGCGCTTCACAGCAAGCCGGCCTTCTGGTCGAGGCCGAACATCACGTTGAAGTTCTGGATGGCCTGCCCGGCGGCGCCCTTGACCAGGTTGTCGATCACGCTGACCACGAACACGCGGCCGGTGGCTTCATCCACCTTCCAGCCGATGTCGCAGAAGTTGGTGTGCGCCACGTGCTTGATCTCCGGCAGCGTCTCGCCGGTGAGGCGCACGAAGGGCGCGTCGGCATAGGCGCGCTCGAAGGCCGCCGCGACCGCCGCGGTGGTGGTGCCCGCCACCAGCCGCGTGTAGAGGCTCGCCAGGAGGCCGCGGTCGAGCGGCACCAGGTGCGGCACGAACGTGACGCCGCGGCCGAGCGCCTGCTCCATTTCCGGCGTGTGGCGATGGCCGAACGGGTTGTAGGCGGCCACGCTGCCATGGTTCTCGGAGAAGTGCGTGCGGTCGGACGCCGCCTTGCCGGCGCCCGAAATACCCGACTTGGCGTCGATCACGACGTCGGCGCCCGGCAGCAACAGCCCGGCGCGCTGCAACGGCAACAGGCCGAGCAGCGACGCGGTGGGGTAGCAGCCGGGATTGGAGAGCAGGCGCGCCGTGCGAATCGCCTCGGCCTCGAACTCGGTCAGGCCGTAAGCCACGCCGGCGGGCAGCGACTTGGTTGCGGGATACCAGCGCGACCGCGACGTCTCGTCGCGGAGGCGGAACGCCCCCGAGAGGTCGATGACCCGCAGGCCGGCGGCCAGCAGCACCGGCGCGAGGTCGGCCGACGCGGCTTCAGGCAGGGCCAGGAACACGGCATCGGCCTGGCCCGAGAGCGCCGCCGGATCGAGCGGCACGACCGTGCCGTCCCAAATGCGCTTCAGCGCCGGTAGGCTGCGGGGGGTGCTGGTCGCCTGCGAACCGGTGGCCGCGGCGATGGTGACCTGCGGATGGCGCGCGAGCAGGCGGATCAATTCCTGGCCGGCGAAGCCAGTAGCTCCTGCCACCGCGACGCGAATGGGTGCCCGCTGTTCAGACGAAATGTTATGCGCCAAGAGGGATATTTATACACATATCTCAGCCTCAAGTCAACAAAACATCACGGCATGAATGAATATCCATGTATAATCGCTCGCTCAGACGCATAACCATGAAAGCCCAGCGCCTCTCCGCCATCCAGGACGTCGTCGAGCACGAAGCCGTGCGCAGCCAGGAACAGCTGCGCCAGCGCCTCGCCGCGCGAGGGTTCGTGGTGACGCAGGCCACCTTGTCGCGCGACATCAAGGAGCTGGGACTATTGAAGCGCTCGTCCGATGGGGCATATCAGCCGTCGGCGGTTGAGGAGACGCCGCCGACCACGGCCCTCGGCTCGCTCGGCAAGGCGCTCACCGAGTATTTGATCAACATCGAGCCGGTCCAGCAATTGATCGTCCTGCGGACCGGGGCAGGGCAGGCGCAGATCCTGGGTATCGCCATCGACCGTGCGCGGCTGCCCGAGGTGGTGGGCACGATCGCCGGTGACGACACCATCCTGATCATTGCCCGCGATGCGAAGAACGCGCTGGCGGTCGTGAAGAAGCTGAGGGAACTGGCAAGGTGACCAAACCCATCGTGTTGGCTTACTCCGGCGGACTGCGGTCGACGGTCGCGATTGCGTGGCTGGCCGAGCGCCATGCCGCCGATGTGGTCGCCGTGACGCTCGACCTGGGGCAGCCGACTGACCTGGCCGAGATTCGCGACCGTGCCCTGGCCGCTGGCGCCGTGCGCGCGCACCTGATTGACGCGCGCGAGGAGTTCGTCCGCGACTTCGCGTGGCCGGCCCTGCGGGCCGATGCGATGGCCGATGGCCGCTATCCAATGGCCACCGCGCTGTCGCGGCCGCTGATTGCGCAGAAGCTGGTGGAGATCGCCCGCATCGAGGGTGCCACCCTGGTGGCGCACGGTTCCGCGGGTCGCGATCGCCTCCGGCTCGACCGGCCGCTCGGCGCCCTCGATCCATCGCTAACGGCGATTGCCTGTGGCGACGGCATGACGGCGGCGCAGGTGGACGAGTACGCCGACCGCCTCGGCATTTCGAGGCCGGTCGGCGGCGCCGATCGGGCCGATGCCAATCTCTGGGGACGCACTATCGGCCGGCCCGCCGATGACGGCTCGGCTGAGCCGCCCGAGTCGGCCTTTGCGCTCACTCGGCCACTGGGGCAAACGCCGAACGAGCCCGCGACGGTGACGCTGACCTTCGAGCGCGGGACCCCCACCGGCATCAACGGCGTGGCGATGACCCCGGCCGAGCTGGTCGAAAGCCTCTCCACGATTGCCGGCGAGCACGGCGTGGGCCGGTTCGATCGGGTCAAGCCCCGCGAGAATGGCTCGCGCGCCCGCGTCTTGCACGAGGCGCCGGCCGCCGCCGTGCTTCACCATGCCCGCCGCGAGATCGAGCGTCTCGCCTCGTCTGCCAGTTTGAACCGGTTCCAGCCGGCGGTGTCGGCCGCTTACGCCGGTGTGCTCGGCAGTGGCGAGTGGTTCGGGCGCCTGCGCCAGGGCCTTGATGCGTACGTCGCCTCGATCCAGGAGGGTGTCAGCGGCACCGTTCGTGTGAAGCTCTTTAAGGGCCACAGCTACATTGTCAGCCGAACTCTGAACCGTCCTGAACCTCTGAACCTCTGAACCCGTGAACCTCTGAACCATGTCCCAACACCTTTGGTCTGGCCGCTTCGATTCGGCTCCCGATCCCGCGGCGTTTGATTTCGGCGTCTCGTTTCCGTTCGACCGCCGGCTATTTGAAGACGATGTCACCGGCAGCATCGCGTGGGCGGAAGCGCTGGCCGACGCCGGCGTGCTCGACACCGCCGACGCCAAGGCCATTGCCGAGGCGCTGGCCGCGATCCTCGAACAAGGCCGCACCGATCCCGCGTGGGTCGCAGGCGACGACGAGGACGTGCATAGCTTTGTCGAGCGTCAGCTCGTCGCCCGGGTGGGTGATGCCGGCCGGCGCCTGCACACCGGGCGCTCGCGCAACGAGCAGGTCTCGCTCGACCTGCGCTTGTATTTGCGCCGCCGCATTCCGCTGCTGCAGCAGAAGCTGCGGGCGGCCATCACGGCCTTTGCCGATCAAGCCGAGCGCGCCGGCGATGCCTTGATGCCGTCTTACACCCACATGCGCCGCGCCATGCCGGTGCTGGTCTCGCACTTCCTGTTGAGCCATGCCGCGGCGCTGCGCCGCGATCATCACCGCCTCGAGATCGCGCGCGAGGAGGCCAACGCGCTGCCGCTCGGGTCGGGCGCGATCGCCGGCACCGGCTACGCGGTTGACACGGCGGCCCTCGCCGCGCGCCTGGGGTTTGCCCGCGTCGTCGCCAACAGCATGGACGCCTCGTCCGACCGCGACTTCGCCGTCAGCTTCCTGCACGCCGTGTCGCTGTCGATGGTCCACTTGTCGCGCATCGCCGAGGACTTCATCCTGATGACCGGCGAGGAATTCGGATTCTTCGAGTTGGCCGATTCGTCGGCGACCGGCAGCAGCATGATGCCGCAGAAGAAGAATCCCGATCCGCTCGAGCTGGTCCGCGGCAAGGCCGGCCGGGCCATCGGACACCTGACCGGCTTCCTGATCACCATGAAGGGACTGCCGACCGGCTACAACAAGGATCTGCAGGAAGACAAGGAACCGCTGTTTGATTCCGAAGACACGCTCGCGGTGTCGCTCGACGCCACGGCCGCCGTGATCGGCAAGCTGGGCCTCCATCCCGACCGCACCGGGCGCGCCGCTTCGGGGTTGTTGCTGGCCACCGACGTGGCCGATTACCTGGTGTCGCGCGGCATGCCGTTCCGCCAATCGCACGAAGTGGTCGGCGCCATGGTTCGCAAGCTGCTGTCGGAAGGGCGCGACTTCGAGGCCCTGTCACTGCCGGAATGGCGCCAGTCGAGCGACCTGTTTGGTGACGATGTGAAGGAGCGGGTGACCGCGGCGGCGTCGGTGCGGGCCAGGAAGACGCCGCAATCGACCCATCCAGACGCCGTGGCGGCCGCGCTGGCCGACCTGCGGTCGTGGCTTGCCCGGGGCGCAGGGCTCTGATATATTCCGGATGCCCTGCGCCCTGCGGTCGTTCCGACCCAACAGGCGCTTCCCGCACTCAACACGACCCGGCCGCTCTCGTGTCGCGGCCCATAGACCAACGGTTCGAAGCAGTAGACGTTCAGTACCGACGCGGCTAGGCGGGAAGCCGATCGGGTTTTCGGGGGAGTTGCATGCAAGACCGCCGGTATCGGCCCGGCGACGTGCTGGACGACTATTGTCCGCGCGAGCGCCGCATTACCGACCATGCCATCGTGGCCATGGTCGACGTCACCATCCAACGCACGCGCTGCGGCAGCTGCGACGCCGAGCACGAGTATAAGGAGGCCAAGGTCCCGGCGCCGCGCCGCAAGACCCAGCCCCCGGCGCTCTTCACGCAAGTGCTGGATGGCCTGCAGGCACCGGCGCCCCGTCCCCAGGCCCCGCCCCCACCGGCGAAAGCCACTCCCGAAACAACCGTTGAGCCCCTCGCCGCCGCGGCCGTCGTCAACGACCCGACGCCTGCGCCGCCCAGCGAGAACACGGCCGGCGACGAGCCGGCGGGCAACGATCAGGATCGCGAAGGCGGGTTCAGGCGGTCACTGATTCGAGCCACCTTTCCCAAGCTGGAAGGCGCGGTCCCCGCTCCCCGCGCCCTTCCGGAATTCACCATCCAGTCGCTCAATAACCGAGGCCGCAACAACAACGGCGGTGCGCAGCGCCATGCCGGCGGCGGCGGCAAGTTTCGCGGCCGGCGCCGGGCCGCTGGTGGCGGCAGCCAGGACAACCTTGGGCCCATGCGTTTCCGCGAGCACGGCAGCGGTCCCGGTCAGCAGGGCCAGAACCAAGGCCAGGGTCAAGGTCAAGGTCAAGGTCAAGGCCAGGGGCAGGGGCAGGGCGGCGGACGCCGTCGCCGTGGCGGGAAAAAGAATCGCTGATGGCAGACTTCACCGGCAAGGTTGGACTCATCGTCGGCGTGGCGAACCACCGTTCGCTGGCCTGGGCCATCGCGCAGGCCACCGCGAACGCGGGCGCGCAACTCGTTCTCACCTACCAGGGCCGCTTCGAAGAGCATGTCGGCGAGCTCGCGGCCACGCTCGACCCCAAGCCGTTGTTGTTGCCGTGTGATGTCTCGAGCGACGAGCAGATCGCCGCGGTTTACGAGAAGATCGAGCAGGAGCACGGCGGGCTGGATTTCCTGGTGCACGGCGCCGCGTTCGCGGCGCGTGAGGAGATCACCGGTGGGTTCGTGAAGACCTCGCGCGAGGGCTTCAAGCAGGCACTCGACATCAGCGCGTATTCGCTGATTGCCCTGACCCGCGGCGCGCAGCCGCTGATGGCGAAGCGTGGCGGCGGCAGCGTGCTCACCCTCACCTTCCTGGGCAGCGACCGGGTGTTCCCGAATTACAACGTCATGGGCGTCGCCAAGGCGGCGCTCGAATCGTCCGTGCGCTATCTCGCTGCCGACCTTGGTCCCGAGAACATTCGCGTCAACGCCATTTCGGCCGGACCGGTCAAGACGCTCGCGGCCGCGGGCATCGGCGGTTTTTCGTCGATCCTCGGCGTGGTCCGCGAGAAGGCGCCGCTGCGCCGGGCGATCGAGACGTCGGAGGTTGGTGATGCCGCGGCGTTCCTGCTCGGCAACGCCGGCCGCGGCATTACCGGTGAAGTGCTGATGGTTGACGCCGGCTATCACATCGTCGGCATGTAGGTCAGGGATCAGGGATCAGGGATCAGGGATCAGGGATTAGGATAGTCACCCTCGTGCCACTAATCAGCGTCCCGGTTCGTCACGTTGCCCAGGCGACGCCACGAACGCGGCACATCCATCTCGACGTGGCCGGCACAGTGTTTACCTTCGTCGCGGGCCAGGCCGTAATGGTGGGGTTGCACGGTTCTCCCCTGCGGAAGCCGTACTCGATCGCCTCCGCGCCCTGGGAAGTCGCAAAGACCGGCGTCATACAGTTGCTTGCGCAAGTTGATGACGCCAGCGCCCTTGATCCCCATCTTGAGCTTGCGGTGCCGGGGGCTCTCATAGACCTCGACGGGCCCTTTGGTGCCTTCGCGCTGCCCGCGGCCGCTGAACGCGCGCCATTGTTGTTGGTTGCGGGTGGAACCGGGATTGCCCCTTTACGATCGATGTTGATCGAGCGGTTGTCGCGACCGCCGGGACCGGCCATTGCCCTTATCTACAGCGCGCGATCGCCTGAAGAGTTCGCCTTCCGCACCGAACTCGACGCCTTGGTTCAGGCCGGCCGCCTGACCGCAATCTTCACCGTGACTCGCACCGACGATGGCCCGTGGGACGGGCGGCGCGGACGGATCCAGGAAGACTTGTTGAGATTAGCCCTGCCGTCCTTGGACGCTCATTGCCTGGTCTGTGGACCACCGCAGTTGGTGGAAGGCGCCCGTCAGTTACTGCGGCAGGTGGGTGTGCAACACGCCAACATCCTCACCGACCACTACTGATCCCTGATCCCCGATCCCTGATCCCTGATCCCTGATCCCTGATCAGAGCACCCCGAATCCTGCCCGCTGCAGGTCGATCTCGGTGATTTCGGCGATCGGCGCCGGCAGCGGCACGTTCACCGCGGGCAGGCCATCGGTGCCGGTGGCGGCGGGCTGGACCTGCACGCGCTGCTTGCGCCGCGACTTGTCCCGATACATGCGGCTGTCGGCCGTGGCCAGCAACGCTTCGTAGCTCTCGCCGTCCTGCGGATAAATGGCCGCGCCGATGCTGATGGCCAGCGGCAGGCGGCGTCCGGGACGGGCCTCGAACAGCAGATCGTCGACGGTGCGCTGCAGTTCCTGGCGCTTGCGCTCGGCTTCCTCGGCGCCGCAGCCCGACAGCACCACGATGAACTCGTCGCCGGCGTAGCGCACGCAAATGTCGTACGGCCGGATGCCCGAGCGCAACACCGTGGCGACCTCGCGCAGCGCCCGGTCGCCGACGTGGTGGCCGTGGTTGTCGTTGATTTCCTTGAAGCTGTCGAGGTCCATGACGAGCAGCGCCACTTCCGCCTTCAGGCGCTCGGCGCGGGCGAGTTCGCGCGTCAGGTGCATGAACATGAAGCGGGTGTTGGGCAACCCGGTGAGCGGGTCGGTCAGCGAGTCTTCCTGGGTCTGCTCGAAGACGATCGAGTTATGGATGACGGCGGAGGCCTGCTCGCTGACCCGGTCGAGCAGCCGGCGGTGGTCGTCGGTGTAGAAATCGCCCTGGGTCGAGTACACCGCGAGGGTGCCGATGAAGCGGTCGCTGAACACCAGCGGCGCCACCAGCGCCGACTGCAGGGTGGTGGCGACGGCGGTCAGACCGGCCGCCTCGAACTCGGCGCTCGGGCGCGCGTTGACCAGCGGCCGGCGGTTGCGGGCGACCCAGCCGGTCAGGCCCTGGCCGGCGCGCACCGACATGGTGCCGATCGCCTCGGCCTCGACGCCGGTGGCAAACCGGCAGCGCAGCGTGTCGGACTCTTCGTCGAACAGGAACAGCGCGCAGGTCGAGAACGGCACCAGGTTGGACAACTTCGACGAGATCAGCGCCATCGTGTCCGAGACCCCGAGGCTCGTGCCCATGGTCTGCGCGATCTCGTAGAGCGCGTAGATTTCGCGATGCGCCAGCGCGATGTCTTCGAACACGGTGCTGCCCTTGGGCGATTCGGGCTGGAACCCCACGGCCGGCCGTCCGCGTTCGTTGGTCGGCTCGAGCGACAGCCGCCGGGGCGTCGCGGTGTCGATGGTGCCGGCGGCGGCCGCCATCTCGACTTCCATCTTCAAGAACATGGCGACCACGGTCGGGTCGAGGGCGCGTCCGGCTTCCTGCTGCAGCAACGCGAGCGCGGCTTCGTGCGTCATGGCCTTGTGGTACGGGCGGTCCGAGGTCAGCGCGTCGAGGTAATCGACCACCGAGAGGATGCGCGCGCCGAGCGGGATTTCCTCGCCCTTGAGGCCTTGCGGATAGCCCTTGCCGTCCCAGCGTTCGTGGTGGCTCAAGATGAGCGGCGCCACCGGGTAGGGGAAGGGCACGGCGCTGATGATTTCAGCGCCGACCTGCGGGTGCACGCGAATCTTCTGGAACTCTTCCTGCGTCAGCGGGCCGGGCTTCGAGAGGATGTGCTCGGGCACGGCGAGCTTGCCGATGTCGTGCAGGAGGGCGGCCGTCTTCACGCCCTGAATCTCGGTGTCGGACATGCCCAGGCCGCGAGCGATGCCGGTGGCGTAGACCTGGACACGGCGAATGTGCGACTGCGCCGTCTGGTCCTTGGCGTCGATGGCCAGCGCCAGCGCCTCGATCGTCGCCAGGTGCAGGTCGGCCATCTCTTCGACGTGGCGGCGTTCGTCGTCGATGCGCCCGAGGTAGACCTTGTAGGTGCGGTAGGTAAGGTAGAGGATCGGCGCGACCAGGATCGCCAGCCAGATGCCCGCCGTCATCACGCCCCAGGTGCCGATGGCCGCCGCGCCAGCACCGACAAAGTAGCTGGGCGCGCTCCAGAGGAAATTCTGGTTCCAGACCGGCCAGAACTGCTGCTTGGTGGCCAGCGCCACCGCGATCGCGATCAGGCACGTATTGAACACGAAGTACATCGTCGCGGCACCGACGAGCGGTCTGGCGATGCCCGGCACGTCGTGGGCGAGCGTGCCGGGTACGCCGCCAAGCGCCCAATACGCGATGCCGGCGGCCTGCACGGTAATGGCCAGGCAGGCCATGCTGAACAGCGTGCGGTAGACCGGGTTCTTCACCTTCATGCGGAAGGTGCACTGGCTCCACGCGCTGATGACGGCGACGATCATCGTTTCGTTCGGGCCAAGCAGCAGCAGCGCGGCAAAGTCCACCGCGTAGGACACCGACATCGTCGAGCCGCTCTTGGCGAGCGGCAGGCTGACCTTGAACGCCGAGGTGATCGCCGACGCTAGGAGGAGGACGGTGAAGAGGTAGGGACTGTCAAACGTTGAGTCCGGGCCGAGCCACACCACGAGCAAGGCGCCAACGGCAACGACGGCGCCGATATAGATTCGGGCTGCGAGCGGCAAGGAGCGCATGTGCGCTGATTCTTCTTAAGAACCCCAGACCGCCTTGGCTCGAGCGGTCTCCGCAGCGGACCAGATCGAGCCTCGAGACGAGTTTATGGGACGCTTGTAGGGACGACTGTTGTTCACGGCCTGAGGAGCATACATGACCATAAAGTCATATCGCAACAGAAAATTTCTACGATCGGACACTGGGCCTGAATGTTATTCAGCTAAAGTGTTTTTTCGCTTATGTTTAACAAGAAAAATAATCACTGATTCAGTGTGCAAACATGCCTTTAATGGCTATTATTGGGACGACACTAACTGACATTATGTGACAGTCGGTGCTTGGTTCGACATCGCGAACTGTCTGGTGTGTCTGAAATGCTCAGCTTCGGCCGCGTCGCCGGCCCGAACCTGCTGCGGGTTCGAGCCCGTACTCGTCGATCTTGCGGTAGAGGGTCCCGCGGCTGATGTCGAGCACCTTCGCCGCCTCCAGCTTGTTCCACTCGGTGGCCTCGAGCACGCGGATGATGTGCGCCCGCTCCGAGTCGCGCAGCGACGGCAGGCGATTGGGGGTTTCGTCGGGACGAGGCATGGCGTGGCCATGCAGGAACTCGATGTCGGCGGCGCGAATCGAGCGGCCGGGCGCCGACAGCGCCGCGCGCGACACCGTGCTTTCGAGCTCGCGGATGTTGCCGGGCCAGTGGTACGAGGCCAGCAGCTCCTGTGCTTCCGACGAAAACTGTTTGGCGTCGAGTGGCAGGCCGTTGGCCGCGCAGTAGCGCGCGAGGAAACGGTTGGCCAGCACGGGAATGTCGACCGCGCGCTCCCGCAGCGATGGCAGGCGGATCGCGAACGCGTTGATGCGGTAATACAGGTCCTCGCGGAACCGGCTCTCGCGGACGAACATGTCGAGCGGGCGGTTGGTGGCCGAAATCAGCCGGAAGTCGACGTGGATCGACTTGTTGCCGCCCAGTCGTTCGAAGCGGCGTTCCTCGAGCACCCGCAGGAGTTTGGCCTGCGCCATCAGCGACATGTCGCCGACCTCGTCGAGGAACAGCGTGCCGCCGTTGGTCTGTTCCAGCCGCCCGGGCTTGCGATCGTGCGCGCCCGTGAAGGCGCCTTTCTCGTAGCCGAACAGTTCCGACTCGAACAGGCTGTCGGGCAGCGCCGCGCAGTTCACGGCCTGGAAGTTCTCGGGGCCGCGGCGCGACAGCTCGTGGATCATGCGCGCGACCACTTCCTTGCCGGCGCCGGTCGGGCCCAGGATCAATACCGAGATGTCGGACTTGGCCGCCGTGCGAATCCACTCGAAGATGGCCAGCATCTTCTCGTCGCGGCCGATCATCTCGCGGAAACGCTGCACCGACGGCGACGCATCCTCGATGCCGAGGTTGGCGCGGCCCTCGAGGAAGATGTCGAGCAGCTTCGCCACCGGCTCCGCCTCAGGCCGCACCGCCTGGTAGGTGGGCGGATCAAGGGGATTACGGCGGATGACGCCGAACTCGACCAGTTCGTTGATGCAGTTCTCGACGTCCAGCCGCATGCGGCCGAAGGTCTGCATGACGTGCTCGGCGTCGAACGCTTCTTCCGGCCGCGCCGACAGGAACCGCAGGATGCCGGCCCTGAGCGGCGACTGCACCAGGTTCTTGAACCGCGCCTCCACGTCGGGCGGCTCGGCCCGGTGGCTGCCGCCGGCGCTGCGGCGGGCCGCGAACGTCAGGTCATCCACGCGACACCTCAATGGCCGGCGGCGTGCCCGCGGTCCGGTAATACTGCGACCTGATCACAGACCAGATGCTACTCCAAAGCCGTCGGCGGTGTCCGAAACCCGGGCCGCGAGCCGTCAGTTTTTGGCATAGTCTAGAAGCAATGCCATACCGAACCCCTGGCGCGCCCAAAGGGGCCAAGTCATTCCTCAAGGGCAAGCCGATCCGTTACTACCGGCCGAAGGGCAGCGCCGCCGTCCGCACGCTGATCGACGAGGGGTTCCAGGCCTTCAACGCGGCACGGCTCGGCGAAGCCTGCCGGATTTACGGCGACAAGATGCTCGCCAAGAAAAGCAACACCACCATCGCGTTAACGATGGCCGGTGCCATGACCCCGGCCGGTCTGGGCGGCTGCGTCATCGAACTGATGGAGCGCGGCCTGATCGACTTCATCATCAGCACCGGCGCCAATCTCTACCACGATCTGCACTACGCCCTGAATTTCACGCTCCGCCGCGGCTCGCCGTTCGTGGACGACCGCGTGCTCTACGACGAAGGCGTCATCCGCATCTACGACGTGCTGTTTCCGGCGCAGGTCCTGCTCGATACCGACAGCTTCATCCGCGACTTCCTGGTCTCGAGCGGTCTCGAGGGGCCGATGTCGTCGGCCGAAATGCATGAACATCTCGGCCGGCACCTGTTGAAGGTGCGGCCCGGGTGCGCCAAGTATTCCATCGTCGCCTCGGCGGTCAAGTTCGGCGTGCCCATTTACACCTCGTCGCCAGGCGACAGTTCGATCGGCATGAACGTGGCCTACCACGAACTGATCAACCGCAGCACGTTGCAGGTCGATCCCAACAAGGACGTCAACGAGGTGTGCGCGATCATCCGCGCCGCCGAGAAAAACGGCTGCGTCATCCTCGGCGGCGGCTCGCCGAAAAACTTCTACCTGCAGGGCCAGCCCACGCTGTGGGAGGTCTACGGCATACTCAAGGGCGGCAACGACTACTTCATCCAGATCACCACCGACTCGGTGGTGTGGGGCGGCTTGTCGGGCGCCACGCCCGCCGAAGCGGTGAGCTGGGGCAAGGTGAACCCGAGCGTGCTGCCCGACACCGCGGTGGTCTACGCCGACTCGACCATCGCGTTCCCGTTATTCTGCGAGTACGCGGTCGGCCACAAGAACGGCCGCCGCCCGCGCAAGGGACTGCTGTCGCAACGGGAGGCGCTCGTCGCCGACCTCGAGCGCGAGGCCCGAAAGCAGATCAAGAAACGCGGGAAGGCCAAAGCCTGACCCCTGGGCGATGGGAACCCTGTGGTCGGAGTTGGGGCCGGTGGCCGACGCGGCGGCCGGGCGGACGCGGGTATATGCCGACGCCAACGTGCCGGCGGGGCTCGTCAGGTTCATGCGCGAGCAGTTGCGCTGGGACGTCCTGTTCGTGATGGATCATCCGGACCTGCGCCGGGCCCGTGATGCCGAGCACTACCGGCTGGCCCGACAGTTGCGCCGGACGCTCGTGACG
This sequence comes from Acidobacteriota bacterium, assembly GCA_030697165.1. Lineage (NCBI taxonomy): Bacteria > Pseudomonadati > Acidobacteriota > Acidobacteriota bacterium. The sequence goes on along the minus strand of JAUYQQ010000013.1, from coordinate 15,356 downwards.
CTCGATCGCGACTACCTGGACGACCGGCGGTTTCCGCCCGGGCAGGGCAGCGGCGTGCTGGTGATGGCCGCCCCCGACGAACGCGGGCTGGCGGCGTTGCTCGCGCGCCTCGACGAACAGTTGTTTACCGGTGCGCCGTTGCCGCTCGACGGCCGCAAGCTGCACGCGCACCCTGATTGGCAACCCGAACATGCCTGAACTGACGCTTGGCGTCGATCTCTCGGACCTGGTCGCGCGCGTGGTCGTCGTCAATGACGCCGGCCAGGTGCTGTCGCGCGGCCACCTGCCGCCGGCTGCCGGCAATCCGGCCCATGCCCTGCGCGACACCGTGAAGCGCGCCATGGCCGGCGCCGGCGGCAAGGTCACCGCCAGTGCGGTGGCGCTGCCGCAGCCAGGAGATCCCGTAGCCGCCGACTTCGCCGCCATGCTCGCCGAGGCGGCGCCGGGCGCGCGCGCCGCCGTGCCGATTGCCGCCGGGACCGCGGCTGCGATCGCCGAGCAATGGTGCGGCGCGGCCCGCGGCCTGAAACAGGTCATCACCTGCGCCATTGGCGAACATGTCACGGCCGGCGTCCTGATCAACGGCGAACCGTGGCTTGGCGCGCACGGCCTGGCCGGCTCGATCTGCTGGCTGGCACTCAACCCGGTGGAACGCGAAGACTATCGCCGCTACGGCGGCCTCGAGGCCGAAGTGGCGTCCGCCGGGATTGTTCGCCGGCTGGTGTGGCGCATCAAGTCGGGCGATCGCTCCTCGGTCGCCGACAACGTCGGCGGCGACCTCACGCGCCTGACCGCTGATGATGTGTTCCAGGGGGCGCGGGTTGGCGATGGCGTGTGCATCTCGGTGGTCCGCGACACCGCGAAGTACGTTGGCATGGCCGTGGCCAACCTGGTGACGATGCTCGATCCGGAGGCCGTCGTCCTCGGCGGCACCATCGCCGCGTCCGGCGACATGATGCTCGAGGCGATTCGCCTGGAATGCAGCCGCCGGCTGCGGCCGGCGCAGTCCGAACACGTGCGCATCGTGCTGTCCACGCTCGGCGCCGACGCCGTCGCCATCGGCGCGGCCCGCGCGGCCGCGCGACCGCCGGCATGATGGTGCTCGCCGGCGCCGACCTGGTTCTGCCGGATCGCGTCGTCGAGCGAGGCACGCTGGTGATTCGCGACGGCCGCATCGAGGCCATCCGGTCGCGCGCCGTCGATGGACCGGCCGGCGCGACCCGCATCGATTGCTCCGGCCAGGTGATCGTGCCCGGCTTCATCGACGTTCACGTGCACGGCATCGAGGGCATCGACGCGCTTGATGGCGCCGGCGCCGTCGCCGACATGGCCGGCCGCCTGCCGAAGTACGGGGTGACCGCGTTCTGCCCGACGTCGGTGGCGTGCGGCCCGGCGACGCTGGCCGCCCTGCTGACCGCGGTCGCCGCGGCGCGGCGGTCGCTCGCACCGCGGTCGGCGCGGGTGCTGCCCGCGCATCTCGAAAGCAACTTCATCAACCCCGACTGGAACGGCGCGCAGCCGCGGCGCTGCCTGCGGCTGCCGCCGCGACCGGGTGATCAGGAACCTAGGGATGGGGCACGTCGCGGCGGGACGTTAGTCCCGCCTGTTGATCCGGTGGATGGCGAATTCAGCGCGCTCGACATTCTCGACGTGATCGCGCGTCATCGCGACGCGGCCGGGATCATCACCCTGGCGCCGGAACTGCCCGGTGGCCTGGAGTTGGTGCGCGCGTTGGTGGCGGCTGGACACCGGGTCTCGCTCGGCCACACCGGCGCCAGCTACGATGAAGCGAAGGCGGCCATCGAGGCCGGCGCGTGCCAGGCCACGCACCTGTTCAATCGCATGTCCGCGCCGACATCGCGTTCGCCGGGCGTGGTCGGCGCCGTGCTCGAATCAGAGTCGGTCGCCGCCGAGATCATCTGCGACGGCGTTCACGTGCACCCGGCGCTCGTCGCGCTGGCGATGCGCGCGAAGACCGCGCGGCGGCTCATGGCGATCACCGACGGCACGGCCGGCTCAGGGCTGCCGCCGGGCTCTCGGGCACGGCTGGGCGAGCAGGACATCATCGTGACCGCACAGAGCGCCCAGCTCGCCGACGGCACCCTGGCCGGCAGCGTGCTCACCATGGATGGCGCGTTTCGCCGGCTCGTTCAGCAGGCCGGCGTGAGCCTCACCGATGCGGCCCGTCTCTGTTCGACCACCCCCGCGGCCGAGCTCGGGCTGGCCGAGGTCGGGGCGATCGCCGCCGGCCGCATGGCCGACCTCGTGGTGCTGGGCCCGGGCCTGGCGGTTCGCCGGACCTACGTCGCCGGGTCGGCCGTATGGGAACACTGACCTCCACCAGTCCGTCTATCTGCCTGAGGCCACAGATTGACGCCGATTTACACCGGCAACCTGAACGGCCCCCAGTGTCTGAGGTGCTCATGAGGTTCACGTCCGCTCGTTCACTGCCCGTCACGGGCGCGTTTCTACTCGCGTCGACGTTGCTGGCGGGGTGCGAGGTCAACCTCAATACCGAGGGCCTGTCGGCCCGCGAGACCAAGTCGTTCAAGGTCACCGGCCTGCCGCAGATCGACCTCGAAACGTGGGACGGCGCCATCGAAATCCACTCGTGGGACAAGCCCGAGGTGGAGGTCGAGATCGAGAAGCGCGCCATGGAGCAGTCGCTCATCGATCAGATCAAGGTCGAGGCCACGCAGCAGGGCGACACGATCGTGTTGAAGGTCACCGGGCCGTCGCGCGCCGGCTTCAGCGGCGTCACCCTCGGCGTGAACATCTCGCCGACGGCGCGCCTGCGGGTGGCCGTGCCGCGCGCCAGCAACCTTGTCGCTCGCAGCGGCGACGGGTCGATTCGCGCCGAGGCCCTCGACGGCAAGATTGTGCTCAACACCGCGGACGGCAGCGTGACCGCCACCCGCCTGTCGGGCGACATCCAGGTGCGCTCCGGCGATGGCTCGATCCGGCTCGACAAGGTCACCGGCACGGTCGACCTGGAAACCGACGATGGCAGCATTGGTTTCGAGGGGCAGCCGTCGGTATTGCGGCTGAAGACCGGTGACGGTTCGGTGCGCGTGCAGATCGACCCCGACACCGTGATGACCGACAACTGGGATCTCACCACCGGCGACGGGAGCGTGACGCTGACCCTGCCGTCGGCGTTTGGCGCCGAGCTCGACGCCGAAACCAGCGACGGCTCGGTGCGCTCGTCTCACCCGCTGCTCGACGACGGCCGCGACGAGCGCCGCGAAGGCGAGGGCAGCGACGATCGGCGCGAGCGCCGGCGCATCCTGCGATCGAAGATGGGCGACGGCGGCAAGACCCTGCGGATTCGGACCGGCGACGGCACCATCCGTATCGAACGGTAGGGCCACCGATTAGGCACCGATTAGGCACAGACGAGTGCGCTCAGCTTGACATGCGGCCGCCCAGCATGTGAGCATCGCCCTATCGTGATCGTCATGTTCAACCGCGCGTGTTGTTGTTGTGGGGCAGTCGCCTCCGCGCCGCGGTCTGTACACATGCACGTGATCTCCTAAGCATCACGTTCACGATCGAAAGTTCAGAACGGCCCGGAAGGCATCCGCTTTCCGGGCCGTTTTCTTTTTCCCTGCGGCCCGGCTGGCGTTTCCGGTTTTCACACGGTGCGGTGCCCCGCACCTTACCTTCTCGGCGCAGGAGAATTGACATGGCAGCGACACGACCCATCGGCATCTATCACGAGCACCAGGACTGGTTCCGGCCGCTGTTTGCCGAACTCGACCGCCGCGGCATTCGCTACGAGCGCATCGACGCGCGGCGGCATTGGTACGACATCGACGGCCGCGACGAAGCCGGTTATTCGCTCGTGCTCAATCGCATGAGCCCGTCGGCCTACCTGCGCGATGCCGGCCACAGCATCCTCTATACGCAGAATTACCTGGTGCACCTGGAGCACTTGGGGGTGCGCGTCATCAACGGCACGCGCGCGTTCCGGCTCGAGACCTCGAAGGCGCAGCAGCTGACCTTGCTGCGCGCCCTGGGCCTGCCGTTTCCCGCGGCTCGCGTGATCAATCACGGCCGCGAGGCCCCGGCTGCGGCCGACGGCTTGCGGTTTCCAGTGGTGGTGAAGGCCAACATCGGCGGCAGCGGCGCGGGCATCGTGCGCTTTGACACACCTGAAGACCTGGCGCGGGCATCGGTCGAGGGCCGCGTGCCGCTCGGCCTCGACCAGACCGCACTGGTCCAGGAATACATCCCGGCGCGTGGCGGTCACATCACGCGCGTCGAAGTGCTGGAGGGCCGGTTCCTTTATGCGATCAACGTGCACACCACCGGCGACACGTTCAACCTGTGCCCCGCGGACATCTGCCAGTCGAGCGACGGTGTGGAGCTGAACCGCGGCGCCTGCCCGGCTGACGCACCGAAGAACAACCTCCGGGTGGAGGCCGTTACGCCGCCGGCGGAGGTGATTGCCGAGGTCGAGAAGATCATGGCGGCGGCCGGCATCGAGATCGGCGGCGTCGAGTACCTCGTCGACGACCGCGATGGGCAGCGTTACTACTACGACATCAACGCGCTGTCGAACTTCGTCGCCGACGCCCCGCGCGTGCTCGGGTTCGATCCGTTCGCGCGGCTGGCCGACTGGCTCGAGCGCGAGCAGCAGCGCGCCGACGAGACGCCCATGATGGTGCCGTCGGGCCTGGCCGAGGGCGCAACGCGCTGGTGAAGGTCGTGTTAGGCTCTCACGCCATGCGAATCACGCCGCTCCCCGCTGCCGTCATCGTCTGCCTCCTTTCTGCCAGCGCGGTGCTGACCGCGGGCCGGCCGCCCCAGGCCGCGCCAGCCCAGGTCGCCACGGCGCCGGCGCCAGCGGCACTCGCCACCGCGCCGGACCAGCAGTTCACCGCCGAGGGCGTCACGCTGCGCTACCGTGAAGCGGGATCCGGCGATGCCGTCGTGCTCATTCACGGCTACAGTGCGGCGCTCGAGAGCATGCTGGGCGTTGCGAAGGCGCTGCCGCAGACCCACCGGATGGTCGCGCTTGATGTCCGCGGCTTCGGCCGCAGCAGCAAGTTCGCCGAGCCGGCACGCTTCGGGCAGCAGATGGTCGATGACGTGATCCGGTTGATGGATCACTTGAGAGTCCCGCGGGCGCACGTGATCGGCCATTCCATGGGCGCGCTGATTGCCGCCAACGTCGCGGCCCGTTACCCCGACCGGGTCAGCACCGCCACGCTCGTGGCGGGTCCGTTCTACGCCGACGCGGCCACCTTCAGCAAGGAGTCGGCGCAGTGGATCGCCGACCTCGAGGGCGGCGCCGGCCTCGCCAACTTCATGAAGTGGCTGTTCCCGGCGATGAAGCCGGAGATGGCCGGCATGGTCAACGCGCAGGCGATGAAGGGCAACGACCTCGGCTCACTCGTCGGCGTCATGAAGTCGCTGCCGGCCATGGCCGTCAACGGCTTGCCCAAGGGCGGCAACAAGGCGTTGCTGGTTGCCGGCACGGGCGATCCGCTTCACCCGCTGTCGGTGACCTTCGCCAAGCAATCCCCCGGCGCGCGCCTGATCGAAGTCCCTGGCGGCGATCACGTCGGTGTGATCACCAACGCGGCGGCCATCACCGCGATGCGCGCACACCTGCAGCAGTAACTCGACCTCGCGCTGCACCAGCAGCGCGGCCAACGACGCGACCACTCGAGGTCGCGTCGAAGGCGCCTTCCTCGTCAGTCAATGCCGACGCCACGCCTCGACCGTGCGCGAGCGGATGTGCCGCCCTGTCATGGCCATGTTGTTGCAATCGATCGGCGTGATCCGATCAACGGCGGACATTCACTGGCAAGGCGACAGTTTCGTCGCAGGCAGACATTCGTTCGAGGAGAGCACATGAAGAACTTGATGACACCCGCACTGACCATTCTCACCATTGCGGCGATGAGCCAGGTGGGCATCGCGCAGGACAAGATGGCCAAGCCGATGGGCAAGGACAAGACCTACACGGGTTGTATCGCGGCCGGCGACGTCGCTGGCAGCTACACCCTGACTCATGTCACCGCAGAGATGGCGATGGGCCACGGGGAGATGAAGAAGGATCCGATGGTCGGCCACGGCGAGATGAAGAAGGACCCGGCGGGCAAGAACCAGATGGGCAAGGACGCGACGGCCCACTCGATGGCCATCACCAGCACGTCGGTCGACCTCGCCAAGCACGTTGGCCACAAGGTCTCGGTGACTGGTCCCGACAACGGAATGGGAATGGCCATGGGCAAGGGCGACACGGTCGCCAAGGAGACCATGGGCAAGGGCAAGGCTGACTGGTCCGTGACGTCGCTCAAGATGGTCGCCGCGACCTGCCCGAACTAACACTCGAACTGTCGGCCTCCCGAGCTCGGGTGGCCGACAGCACTGCGCAACGCTCAGGCGTGAACGCGATCCGTTCCCGCCACCTTCACGAGTTTGTTATACACGCCCAGGAGCAGCAGCGGCGCGGCCCACTGGCCCACGAACAAGCTCGCCGGCTTCTTTCCGGTCATCTGTAGCAACAGCGCCACGCCCATCGCCCCGCCAGCCGCCCACAGAAACGTGTCCGACGGCAGCTTGGCCGTCTGCTGTTCAATCGTCCGCGCGACCTTGCCTTCAGAGTGCTGCCACGCTTCGGTGGTCGCCGCGTGCTGCTTAGTTGTGTCAAAAGTGTTCATGTTCAATCCCTTGTGATTCTGTTGAAGCAAACGGTTGCCGGTTCGACAACCTTCGCAATCAGTCCTGCAAGATGGTTGCCCACCGGCCGTCCGCTTGAAGCACTAGCGTGGTGAGGGATTGGCGTACTCGCTCGGATCGCTCACGGCGGCGTCGGCGAACGCAGCCCTTCGTTCACGGCATTTGCTGCAGAGCCCGCAGTGCCGCGGCACGACATCAGCGGCCGCCGGGTTCATGCAGGAGAGGGTCAGTTCCAGCGGCACGCCCAGCTCGACACCGCGTCGAATCACCTGCGCCTTGCCCCAGCTCAAGAACGGAGTCGCGATCTCGACGGGATGATCGAGTCCCAGCCTCAGTGCGGCCGCCATGGCGGCGAAGAACTCCGGCCGCGCGTCGGGGAATGGGTTACCGGCCAGCGGCCCGAGCGCAATGCGGGTCGCGCCGCTGCGGGCGGCGACCATCGCGGCCTTGGTCAGCAGCACCAGGTTGCGTCCCTGGAGATAGGCGTCTGCGTCGGGAGTGTCGTAGGCCGGCGGGACCCCGCGAATGGCCCAGTGCGCCGGCGGGTAGACGTCGCGCATGGTGAACTCCACGCACGCCAGCGGCAGGAGCTTGCCCGCGAACCGCGGCGACGTCAGCAACCGTTCGACCGTCGCCCGTTCACCAGGCTCCCACGCCAGCCCGACGCTGACGTACACCGGTTGCACCGTGGCCGTCTGGGCTTCGTGCGCGGCCAGCACCGCGCTATCAAGCCCGCCGGAGAGTAGGACCAGCGTGTTCATGCGTCGCGCAGGGCGGCCGGCACTCGGCGTTTCGCCTAGGGCGCCCCGCGGCGCCGGACGCCGAGTTCGGCCAACCTGGCGGCGATGACCTTGCCGTGCGTTGCCGGATTGACCTGCTTGTCAATGTGCAGGATGCGGCCGTCGAGCCCGATGAAAAATGTCCAGCGCGACGCGAATGGCTGGTCTTCATCGACCACGCCATAGGCCGTGGCCACGGCCTTGGTGGGATCACTCAGAATCGGATAATCGACGCCGAGCGACTGGGCGAACGCACGGTTGGTCGCAGCGGTGTCGACGCTGACGGCAAAGTGCGTGACGTTGAACCGCCGGATTTCTTCGCCACTCTCACGGAGTGACTTGCACTCGGCGGTTCAACCGCTGGTGAAGGCTTTCGCGAACCAGGCCAGCACGACCACTTGCTTGCCGCTGTAGTCAGAGAGCCGGTAGGTGCGCCCATCCGACCCCTGGAGGGTGAACGGTGGTGCCTGGTCCCCGACCTTCAGGGCCACCTGATGAGCAGCGCTCAAGCCCGGCGCGGCCATCCACGCGAACAGCAGGAGAGAGGAAACAACGATCTTGACCATGGCTGCCGGGCGATAGGATACACGAACGACCGTCTATACTCTGCCGTAGCCATGCTCAGCCCGGGGACCCGGCTCGGCAATTACCAAATCATCAGCGGCATCGGTGCCGGTGGCATGGGCGAGGTCTACCGGGCACACGACACGGTCCTGCACCGCGAGGTCGCGCTGAAACTGGTGCATCCCGACTTCTGCCACCATCCTGACAGCCTGAGCCGACTGCGCCGGGAGGCCCGCGCTCTTGCCGCCCTCAACCATCCGAACGTCGCCACCTTGCACGAACTCGCAGAGTTCGGCGGCAGTTGCGGCCTCGTCATGGAACTGGTGAGCGGCGAGACACTGGCCGACACGCTGCGCCGGGGCCCGGTGACTGGCGGCGAGGCGCTGCGACTGGGCACGCAGATCGCCGCGGCTCTCGAGGCCGCGCACGAGCGCGGCGTCATCCATCGTGATCTGAAACCGGCCAACATCAAGATCACCACTGACGGGTACGTCAAGGTTCTCGACTTCGGCCTGGCGAGAAGGGACAGCGACAACCCCGATGCGGCCCTCCACTCGACCCTGGTGACCACCAGCGGCACGGTGCTCGGAACCGCGCCTTACATGAGTCCCGAGCAGGCGCGCGGCGCACCGGTCGATCGCCGCACCGATGTCTGGGCCTTTGGCTGCGTGCTGTATGAAATGCTGACCGGGCGCCTCGCCTTCGACGGCGGCTCGCGCTCGGACATCATCGCCGCCATTCTCGAGCGCGAACCGGATTGGTCGGCGCTGCCCCCGGACACGCCGCCGCACGTGCGGCGGCTGTTGCAACGCTGTCTCCAGAAGGACGTGCGACGCCGGTTTCGAGACATTGGCGATGTGCGGCTGGAGTTGGAAGAACCGCCCGCGATCGAAGGCGTGGCCGGCGTGCCGCCGGGCGGCACCGCAGGACGCATCACGTGGATGCGCGCTGCGGCATGGGTCGCGGCTGGCGCCGCTCTCGGTGGCCTGGCGGTGATCGCCTGGCGGCCGCTCCCTTCAGCCGTGGCCACCGAAGTAAAGTTCTCGATCGCGCTGCCCGACGACGAACGGCTGGCCGCGACGGCCCTCAGCGCGGTCGCGATGGCGCCCGATGGCCGGTCCGTGGTCTACGCCGCCAGCCGCGGCGCCACCACCCAATTACTGCGGCGGACGCTCGATTCCGCGACGGCATCCGTGCTCCAGGGCACGTTCGGCGCGGTCAGCCCGTTCTTTTCGCCCGACGGCCAATGGGTGGCCTTCTTCGCCGACGGCAGGCTGAAGAAGGTGCCGGCCGGCGGCGGCCCGCCGGTCGTCATCTGCGACGCGGCCGATGGCCTTGGCGGCAGTTGGAGCACCAGCGGCACGATCGTCTTTGCGGCGGCGACTGGCGCCGCGTTACAGCGGGTCTCCGCCGATGGTGGCGTTGCGTCACGCGCCACCGAGCTCGACGTGGGTCGCGGCGAGTTCAGCCATCGATGGCCGGAGGCGCTTCCCGGCGGCGACACCATCCTCTTCACCGTTGGTACCGTCGGTGAATGGGATGAGGCCGCGATCGTGGCGTATTCACTGAGCAGCGGCCGGCGGACGGAGGTGCTCAAGGGTGGGACCAACCCGCGCTACCTCTCGTCGGGGCACCTCGCCTATGCCCACGATGGCGCCATCTGGATTGCCGCGTTCGACGCGCAACGGCTGGCGGTCACCGGCAAACCGGTTCGGGCACTCGAGCGGGTGGCCACGACGGTGGATGGCGCGGCGCAGTTTGCGGTCTCACCGTCGGGCGCGATGGTCTATCAGCCGGCGTTCTCGGCCGCGGCGCGGCGCCTGGTCGTGGTCGACGGCAATGAGCAGACGCCGCTCGCCGCGCCGCTGCATGCGTATGTGACCCCGCGCTTGTCGCCCGACGGGCGACGCGTCCTGCTTGGCGTCGCCGACAATGCCGAACACGTCTGGTCGTATGAACTGGCGACCGGGGCGCTCACGCAACTGACGTTCGAGGCCGCGAACCGCGCCCCAATCTGGTCCGCCGACGGCCAGCGCATGACGTTCGCGTCCACGCTCCACGGCGCGCTGAACCTGTTCGTCGTGCCCGCGAACGGGGAAGGGTCCGCCGAGCGACTGGCACCGAGCGAGTCGCTGCAGATCCCGGGGTCGTGGTCGCCGGACGGCCAGACCCTGGCCTTCATGGAACAGCATTCCTCGACCGGCCGCGACATCATGCTGCTCGGCCGCGGCGGAGACCGCGTCGCGTTCATGAACACGACAGCGGATGAAAGCGCGCCGCGGTTCTCCCCAGATGGTCGCTGGATCGCGTACGTGTCGAACGAGTCGGGCCAGCCGCAGGTCTACCTGCGGCCGACGAGCCCGGCCGCCGCGGCGCGTCGAGTGTCTGTCACGGGGGGGACGGAACCCGTGTGGCGCCGGGATGGCGGCGCGCTCTACTATCGTTCGGAAGGCCGGCTGCTCGCCGCGCCGCTGGCCGGCGGTACGCCCCAGCCGAGCCGCGTGGTCCTGGCCGCCGCGGGCGAGCCCGGCACATTCGATGCCGCGGGCTACGACGTGATGAGCGGCAACGAGCGTTTTCTGATGATCACCAGCGCCTCACCGGCGACTGCGCTTTCAGAGTTGCGCGTCGTCCTCAATTGGATGCCGGTTTCTCCTTCTTCACGGTAGCGGTGTATTCCTGTCCGATTGGCCCTTGCGCTTCGGACACGGCCTTGATCATGTCCTCGATCGTTGCTTGCGCCGGGTCGTAGGTCACGGTGGCCTCGTGGCTCTCGAGCCTGACCTGGGCACGAGTGACCCCTTTGACGGAGAGCAGTGCGGACCGCACTGGCGCAATGCACCCCTCTCAGGTCATGCCCTCAATCGTCAACGTGACAACCGCGGTATTGGGTGGCTGCGCAGCGAGCATGCGGCAGGGCAGCGCAAGGGCACTCAGCAGGGCGATCGCTCCCACCTGAACAACGTGTCGTCGTGACAGCATGCGGGGGAGTCTACACGCGCCGGCGGTCGGCTGCCAAGGTGGTCCACCCGGCCTCCCGACGGGCAACACGAACTATGATCGCCTCGTCGTGATCATCGCCTTTGACTTGGACGGCACGCTGATTGATTCGGCGCGCGATCTCGGCGAAGCAGCCAGCGAGCTGGTGCAGGGCTACGGTGCCCGGCCATTGGCGGTCGCGCAGGTCGTGACGATGGTGGGCGACGGGGCGCCGGTGCTGGTGCAGCGCGCGTTGACCGAGTCGGGACTTGATCCCGAGACGCCCGGCGCCCTCGAACGCTTCCTGCGAATCTACGATCGCCGGCTCATGGATCACACCGTGGTGTACCCCGGCATCCGCGAGGAGCTGGCGCGCGCGGTGCGGCGGGGGCCGCTGGCGGTCTTGACCAACAAGCCGCTCGGCCCCGCGATCGGCTTGCTCGAAGCACTCGGCCTGCGCGGCTTCTTCGCGCGCATCATCGGCGGCGACGGCGAGTACGGGCGCAAGCCCGATCCCGCCGGCCTGAACGCGCTGCGCACGCTGGCACCCTCTGAGCCGATCGTCCTGGTTGGGGATTCACCTGCCGATGCGGACACGGCCGCAGCCGCGGGCTGTCCCTTCGTGCTGGCACGCTACGGGTTTGGGGCGGCCAAGTTTGGCCCGGCGCCAGCCACGCCGTATACCCTCGATCACCCGCGCGAACTGTCGGCGGTACTCGACGCTATTCGGTAACCAGCAACTTCGAGGCAGCGCGCGCGCCGATCGTGATGCGCTCGTCGTTGGCGCCCTTGAGACGGACGCTGTCGGAGACTTCGTCACGGGCTTCGACTTCAATGGTCTGGCCCGGCTTGAGGTTGTTGCCTTCGATGAACTGCAGGAACGCGGCATCCTGATCGGTCACGCGGGCGACGGTCACCGGCGTATTGAGCGGGCAGGTCAGCAGGCTTTCGAGCGTGCGATGCGGCAGGTGGCCCTCGGCGGTGGGAATGGGGTCGCCGTGCGGATCCACTTCGGGTTGCCCGAGCATCTCGTCGATGCGTTCGATCAGGCGATCCGACACCACGTGCTCCATCTGCTCCGCATCGTCGTGCACCTCGTCCCACTTCATGCCGATCACCTGGACGAGGAACAGTTCGATCAGGCGGTTAGCGAAAGGTTTGCGAGCCGGTCATGCGAAACGGTTCACGCGTGATGTACGCCTGCACGCAGCGATTCCTTGGCCGGCGCAAGTGTTTCCTGGATCGAAATAATCCGGCACCGCGTCCTCTGGAGATCGGCTGACTGGCTCTAGAGGGACGCTTGAATGCTTACGGAAATCGTGGCGCCGGCGCCGGCGCTTGCGCGGGAAGAGTAGGTGGGCCGACCTTGATCTAATGACGAATACAGAAGGTCAGAAGAAGCCCTTTGTCCGCGTTAGGCATCTTTGCCAACCTTGAACTTAGGTAGCTGCTTCAACACAGAGAGGCTGATGTCAACAAGGCTTTTGTCGGTAATCCTTTGGTCATGTCGCAATTGAAGCGCCCCAATTAGTAAGACAGAGAGCAGGGTCACCACTAGGACAATGGGAATCAGAGCCCAATGGAGATAACCGGCCAGCACAGTGGCGGAGATCATTACGACAAGCAGCACAAACAGGTAGAAGCCGCCTGTTCTCCAAGGGGAAAGTGAATCAGACGGCTCACGTTCTCTACGTCTTTTGCGCTCTTTGCGAGCTCGTTCTCGCGACTTCAGAGCTTCGACGGTTTCGACCTGCTTCAATAAGTCGTTCACTGAGACGCTCCTGTCTGAGCCTTCGGGAACGATCATGCGAATCCGCATAGACCGCAGTGTTAGCAGATGCTGATAGTCGACCACGACGCCGTCCTCCCCGGCGACAGAGAGTTTCTCTTGAACCTGTAAGCCTGGAATCGTCTCGTGAATGGCTTCCATGTTCGAACGAATGATCTCGAGTAGCAGCCGTCGATCATCGGCAGGGTTACCTCTTACCCGAATATCAATGTACCTGTCTTCTAAGTTCGCCCGAACAATCGCATAGAAGTTGATCGCCGACTGTGGCTTCGCCTCAAGTGATGCCGGCAATGCGACAACGTGGGCGAGCATCACCCCTGTTCTCCAGACAGTGCCCTCATGAATGTACGCGTGAGTTCTGACAATGAAACGAGAGATTACGCTCGCCGGTAAAACGTTGTAGGTATATTGAAACACTAGGCAATCATCCCACTCGCCTGTGTACGGTTCTGTCCTTGAAAGCAAAGCCGGGATCAGTACCTTACGATCACGTTGGCCTTCGAAATCAAAACACAACTCAAACTTCCTCATTACATCGATGATGAAAAGATGTTTGCGCTGTGGATATCGAGCAGCGTCGAGTATCGTGTCGAGTCGATCGACCTGCAAGACTCCGCGACTATGGAAAAGTTCGTTGGAATTTAGAATCGTGTAAACCCCTCCCGTGACCCAGGTTGGCTTCAAGATGTTGGTATCCTCCAGCCTTGGGTCATCCTTGAAATTCAATACAAGACCAAGGTCGTGGAGAAACCGGAGCAGCGTGTCCTGACTCTTGCGGCGTGACACCCCATGGTCGCTACAAACCTGCTGATAGTCAGCATGCGACATGAAGTCCACTTCGAGCTGCTCCATTTTGGTTTTGATGTCGAACCAGCTCACAGGCAGCTTGTCGTTCACGTGCGGCAATTCGGCTACCAGGCGCGAAATGGTCTGGCGCAGGGCCGGAATGCCCTTCCCGGTTTGGCAGGAGACTTCGACGACGGCCTTGATTTGCCGATACTTGGCCCTCAACGTGGTTTGATCAATGTCTAATGGTTGCTGGTCGATCTTGTTGCCCACGATGACAACGGGCGATTCACCTCCGAAACTCTGAATGATGCGCAGCCAGTACTCGAGGCGATTGTCAGCGTCCGAGTTCCGCGAGTCGAGCACCAACAAGTAGAGGCTGCGACGGGTCAGGAAGAATTGATGGGTCGCATGCATGATTTCCTGTCCGCCAAAATCCCAGAGGTTGAGCCTTATGGTGGGCGTGTTGTCGGAGCCTTCTGCGGCCCAGGCTTGAATATTGATTCCCTCGGTCTTGGGCTCGTCAATTGCAAATGCGTTGTGAACCAATCTCTTTAGGAGCGAAGTCTTGCCAACGCTTCCCTGTCCGACCAGCAAAATCTTGGCTTCGTTCAAAGAACGCCGGCTCTCGTGCTCGTGCGTGAAGTAATAGTCAACAATTGACGAGGGGTCGTCAGTATGTTGAAGCATTTCAGGTGGAATGCTAAGTGCGTTGCCGCGGAGGTCTAGGCGTTCAAGTAGCCGCAGATCTGAGAGTCCCTCCGGGAGGTTCGTTAATCCATTGTTTGCCAGGTCCAGATATTTCAATTTCGCGAGGGATGCGATTCCGTCTGGTAACTGCGTAAGCCCATTGTTGCGGAGGTTCAGCGACTCGAGACCCCTAAGGCGACCGATCTCATTTGGAACGTTCAGTAGTCCGTTGTCGCCAAGATCCAAAACCCGCAGCGTATTCAACCTGCTGAGGTCACTTGATATTTCTGTGAGGTCGCAACCGTTACAGCGCAACTCCTGAAGATTGGACAGATCGAACACGGCCGAAGGCAGCGTACCGATCGCGTTCTCTGAGACGTTCAGACTCTCAAGACTTGCAAGCTTGCCAACGGCGGCTGGAAGGAACGATAGGTGCGCATCGGAAAGGTCCAAGCTCTTTATCGCATCGAGTTTCCTAACGCAGCGCTCGATCGCTGGCCCGCGCAAGATTCCTTGGCTTTCCGCGCGAATGAGTTCCTGAAAGGTCTGCAGTGTGTCGTTCTTGGTCATCGGGGCAGTCGCCAACTGCTTGAACCTAATCGAATCTATAGACCGTCACCACTTCAGAACCCTCAAAATCCAGACTTCAGCCAGGTAATCGCGTGCAATGCTACACGATCAGCCGGTGAAGGCGAAGAGAGGGCGTGATCACTCTGCGATGGTGGACAGTGCCTTCGGCCAGTGGGGCTCAGGTCGCCCCTAAGTGCCCTCGCGCCAGCGGTTCGCGACACTTTCATCACGGCGGCTCGGTCGATTCCGGGCCCGCGCGCATCCATCCTTACCGGAGAACCACCCGCGTGGTCGTCCCTCGTGTTCCACGCCATCTTTTCCCACCGGCGTCGCCGATCCCGGTCTGACCGCACGTCGTGCCATCGTGTAGAGCGACAGTGATATTGACCCCCTTGCGACACTAATTCTGACCCCCTCCAGGAGGAGGGTTCGAATGGAGCAGGAGCAAGGAGTTCTGGTATCTCCGAGTGCGGAGGTACCGGTGGTCGAAGGCGAGATGGTGACCG
>JAUYQQ010000012.1 GCA_030697165.1 Acidobacteriota bacterium | reverse complement strand
CCGCAGGTGCAGGTCACCGGCGGCGATGGTTCGTTCCGGTTCCTCGCCCTGCCTCCGGGCACCTACGAGATCAACTTCGAGCTCGCCGGCTTCCAGAATGTGAAGCGCGACGGCGTCCGCGTGGTCATCAACCAGACCCTGACGGTTGACCAGCAGATGAACGTCGCCACGCTGCAGGAAACCGTCACGGTGTCGGGCGCGTCTCCGGTCGTCGATACCTCGACGACCACGATGGGCACCAACTTCACCCGGGAACTGCTCACCGAGATCCCGAACGCGCGCGATATCTGGGCGGCCATGTCGCAGGCCCCCGGCATCCAGATGACGGCCTATGACGTCGGCGGGTCGAACACCGGCAACCAGTCGGGCTTCCGCTCCTACGGGTTCGACACCCAGAACCAGACCAAGATGGAAGGCATCGACACGACCGAGGGCACGGCCGCCAACGCCGGCTACTTCGACTTCGGGTCGTTCGAAGAGTTCCAGGTCGGCGGCGCCGGCTCCGACGCCGGTTCGTTCGCCGGCGGCGCGGTGCTGAGCATCAGCGTCAAGTCGGGCGGCGACCGCTTCTCGGGCAACTGGTACAGCGACTACTTCAACGAAGACATGCTGGCCGAGACCAACGTCCCCGATTACCTGCGCACCGCCAACACCCCGAACGAAGACGGCTTCTTCACGCGCAACCCGCTCAACCGCGGCAACCCCACCAAGAAGCAGTTCGACGTCAACTTCAACTTCGGCGGCCCGATCGTCAAGCAGAAGGCGTGGTTCTTCACCAGCTGGCGTCTGAACGACAAGTACACCTACATTCTCGGCCTGGGCGACACGCTGGAGCGCTCGAAGCTGTCGAACAAGTACACCTTCAAGGGCACGTTCCAGGTCGGCCGCAACAACCAGATCATCGGCTTCCTGAACAAGCGCGAGAAGCTGCAAGACAAGCGCGGCATCAGCCTGACGACGCCGCTGTCGGCGGCCCAGTACCAGGCATCGCGTAACTACCCGTGGAAGGTCGAGTGGACCCGCGTGATGGGCAGCCGCGCGTTCCTCGACGTGCTGTACGGCAACTGGTATAACTTCTTCCCGCTGCGCCCGGTCCGCGACTTCGGGTTGTATGACGGTCCGTGGGGACCCGGACGCATCGACACCGCGACCAATCAACGGTTCGATGGTGGCGCGAACGACGGCTACCAGGACCAGAAGCGCTACAAGCCCCAGTTCTACACCACGCTGTCGTACTTCCAGGACGGCTGGAAGGGCAGCCACGACTTCAAGATGGGCTACGACTGGAAGCGCGATCGCCGCAGCCTCTTCCGCGACCAGCCGTTCGACATCTTCTACCGCGATACCAACGGCCTGCCGGCGCAGGTCGACATCTACAACACGCCGGTCACGGGCGTCAACGATGTCGTCTACAACGCGGCCTACATCAACGACACGTGGAAGCTGAACGACCGCCTGACGTTGAACCTGGGCCTGCGCTTTGAGGCCTACACCGACGGGTGGCAGGATCAGGAGTTCACGCCGAACGGCCACCCGGCACTGGCCGGCTTCACCGATCCGCGCTATGTCGAGTTCGTGGCGCCGAAAACCGTCGAAGCGCGCACCGTCGCGAGCACGAAGACCCTTGTGCCGCGGCTCGGCTTCGCCTACAACCTGACCGGCGACAACCGCACGGTCCTCAAGGTGTTCGCCGGCCAGTCGCGCTGGAACTCGGCCGATACGCTGGCCGATCTGGAGAACCCGGTGGGCCGGGCGCAGTTGCGCTACGCCTTCTTGCCCTGCACGGCCACCCGCACGACCCAATGCGACTTGAACGGCAACCGCCTGCTGGACAGCCCGGCGGAACTGGGCGCGTTCAATTCGACCCAGGGCGGCGCCGGCTTCGTGCGCATCGACCGCGACATCAAGCGGCCGACCAGCAACGAGGTGTCGGTCAACCTCGAGCGCGAAATCAGCAACTCGTTCTCGGGCCGCGCCTCGTATGTCTACAAGAACATGCGCAACGTCTGGGGCGAAATCGACGCCATCCGCACCCCCGCCTACACCATTCCCTACACGCTGGTGGACCCGGGCAAGGACAACAACCGGCTGACGACGGCCGACAACCAGACGTTCCAGACCTTCGATCGTCCGGCAACGATCGGTTCCGACCGCGTCTACACCAACAGCGACTTCCGCGATGCCGACTTCCACACCACCGAGGTCGCGGTCAACCGCCGCTTCTCGGGCAAGTGGATGATGCTGTCGTCAGTCGGCTACACCTGGTCGACGATGCTCCACGACACCACCGGCTACGGCCGCCTGACGTCGGCGGCCGCCTACCGGCCCGCGCGCCAGTTGTTTGGCGACGAGAACGGCATGGAAACCTCAACCACCTGGAACTACAAGCTCATCGGCCGCTACACCATGCCGTACGAGATCGGCCTGTCCGGTTCATGGAAGGTCCAGAGCGGCCAGCAGTACGGCCGCACGATCAGCGTGGCGTTCCCCGGTGACGGCACGCAGACCGTGCGCGTCGAACCGATTACGGCCAACCGCTACCCCACCGTCGCGATCATGGACGTGCGCGCCGACAAGTCGTTCAGCATGGGACGCGCCGGCAAGATGACGTTCCAGTTCGACGTCTTCAACCTGACCAACTCGGGCGTGCCCACCTCGGTGCGCCTGACCTCGGTGAACTTTAACGAAGTCACCGCGATTCTCAGCCCCCGCGTCATGCGCGTCGGCTTCCGCTACGACTTCTAAAGGCGGGCCGTTCTACGGCAGGTCGGGCGGGTAGGAATTAGGAATGTTAGGGCGGGTGGGGAAAACCGCTCGCCCTAATTTTTTGTACTCCGTCTCCCCTACCTGCCCCTACCCGACCGACCTGCCTTACCCGCCCCACGCCGCCCCACCTGCCCGAAACTAATCCAAAATCCCGGATTGCAAAAACTTGCAAAGGCCCTGCCTCAGGGCTACCATGCGAGCCAACTACAGTCTGTCCGGGAGCGCTTATACCGGATTGTCTGTAGGCGGGCCCGGCCTTGGTGCCGTTCCCGTCGGTTTGCAACATAACTCGCGTTGTAGTTGGAGGACGATGTATGAGGCTGAACAGGCTGATGGTGTTCTGCCTGTGCGTGACGCTGCTATCGATGGCAGTTCCCACTTCCGCACAGGATTTTCGAGGCCGAATTAACGGCACGGTCACCGACAACACCGGCGCAATTCTGCCCGGCGTGACGGTGACGGCGACGAGCCCGTCGATGATTCAGCCGCAGGTGCAGGTCACCGGCGGCGATGGTTCGTTCCGGTTCCTCGCCCTGCCTCCGGGCACCTACGAGATCAACTTCGAGCTCGCCGGCTTCCAGAATGTGAAGCGCGACGGCGTCCGCGTGGTCATCAACCAGACCCTG